>NZ_JBZFLK010000012.1:0-216726 GCF_058448985.1 Pseudonocardia sp. DxW
CCGCGAGCAGGGCGAGTGCCTCCCGCACGTACCGGTAGACCGTCGACGTGCCGATCTCGAACCCACAGGCGAGGTCGGCATAGGTCTCGCCCTTGGGGGTCGGCTGGTCGATCGACGCCTCGCCGACCGCGGCGCTGGTCACCAACGCGCTCGGGATGGCGATCGAGTCCCGGACCCCGCCGGCCGGGGCGGTGATCCACTCCGACCGCGGGACCCAGTTCGGGTCCTGGGCGTTCACCGACCGGGCCAAAACCTCCGGGCTGGTGCCGTCGATGGGCAGCATCGCGGACTGCTTCGACAACGCCGTCATCGAGTCGTTCTGGTCACGCATGCAGGTCGAGCTGCTCGACCGGCGACGGTGGAAGACCCGCATCGAGCTGGCCAACGCGATCTTCGAGTACCTCGAGATCTGGCACAACCGGCGCCGGCGGCACAGCGCCCTGGGCTGGCTGTCACCGCTAGAGTTCGAGACGCAGAACAAGATCGTCGTGGCCTAGATTCCAGTCATCTGACTCCGCTGAACCCGGGGCGCCCCAGAAGCGGCACCGAACCCGGGACGGTTCAAACCAACCTCAGCTATACCGGAAAGTTGACAGTCCCCCACCCACATCACGCCGCTCGCCCCGACCACCCCGGATCACGCCGGCCGTGCGCGCCGGCGACCGGAACGCCGCTGCGACGGGCGCCGTCAGGCGTCCGCGGTCAACCGTGCCCTGGCCAGCCGCTCGACCAGCTCGGGCAGCGCACCGACCGGGCTGCCCCGCAGGTCCTCGCACGCCTCACGAACCGCCGCGCGGACCGCGTCCGGCGACGTGCCGGGCCCCAGCTCGGCCAGCAGCCGGGCGATCGCGTCGGTGGCCCGGGCGAGGTCCGGGTTCACCGGCGGGCCCGATCGACGACCCGCCCGGTGCCTGCGCCACACGCCCCTGTGAACCGCCCGATCACCCGCATGGCCGCCTCCGCCCGTCCGTCCCGGTCGTGCACGACACCGGAATACCCGGCCCGCGGCGGATCATGCGCGGGTTCGCGACGGGGTGGCTCAGCCGGGCGTGCGCACGGCCGGGCCGGGATCGGGCAGCCCCCGGCGGACCAGTCTGCGCAGCAGCGCGTCCACCGGCCCGGGCCGGTCGAACCGTTCCAGGACGGTCGCGACCAGCACCGACGCCGACCAGGCGAGCACCGCCGCCAGCGCCGCCCCGGCCTCCCCGGTCCCGGCGCCGAACCCGAGGAACGTCTGCGACAGCAGGCCGACCAGCAGGAACGACTGCAGCAGGTAGCAGGTCAGGGAGCGCCGTCCGGCCGCCGCGAGCGGGCGCAGCAGGACCGGCGGCCCCGCCCCCTGCAGGCGCGCACCGAGCAGGCCGAACGCCGCCGCGTAGCCCAGTCCGCCGGCCAGGCCGGACAGGATCTGCAGCAGCGTCGCCGCCGGTGCGAGCCCGGCCGGCAGCACGTCCTGCTCGACCAGGACCAGCGGCACCGCGGCCAGCACCGCCACCGGGATGCCCACCCACGCCAGCCTGCGCAGCAGCCCGGCGTACCGGCCGGCGTCCGCCAGCACCCGGTGCCGTCCGGCGAGCACCCCGATCAGCAGCGCGACCAGCACCGGCCACACCACGACGTTGGACAGCACCGCCACCAGCCAGACGATCAGCCGGACGACCAGCCCCTCGACGTCGTGCCCGAGCATGCCGGGCGCGTACGGGCCGCTCGCGCCGTCGTCGACCGCGCCCAGGCTGAACAGCACGATCGCGACGCTGTTCACCGCGAGCAGCAGGTACCCGGCCCGGCGCACCGTCGCGTCCGGCCGGAACACCAGCCCGGCGACCAGCAGCAGCGCCAGCCCGTAGGCGCCGAGGATCTCGATCGGCGCCACCAGCAGCGCGTGCACCAGGCCGAACACCAGCAGCCAGCGTCCGCGGCGGCGGATCGAGCGGCGCGCGTCCCGCTCGGACACCCCGGCGGCCCGCAGCCGGGTCACGCTCAGCACCAGGCCGTAGCCGAGCAGCGCGGCGAACATCGGGTACGCCCGGCTGTCCACCAGCAGCGTCGACCCGACCGCGACCACGGTGTCCGCGACCGACGGGACCGGCGGCGTGCCGGTCAGGTAGAGCGGGGCGTGCGCGAGCACGATCAGCAGCAGCATCGCGCCGCGGGCCAGATCGGGCGCGACCATCCTGGGGGCGCTCATCGGTTCCCCTCCGATCCGTGCGGCGGGTCGAGCAGGCCGTGGTGCAGCGCCCGCAGCACGGCCCGGGTGCGGTCCCGGGTGCCGAGCTTGAGCAGCACGCTGGACACGTGGTTCTTGACCGTCCCCTCGGCCAGGAACAGCACCTGCGCGATCTCCCGGTTCGCGTAGCCGCCGGCGAGCAGCCGCAGCACCTCCAGCTCGCGCTCGGAGAGCTCTTGGACCGGGGTGCCGTCGTCGATCGGGTTGGGGCTGTCGCGCACCGTGCGCAGCAGCCGCTCGGTGATCGCCGGGCTGATCAGGGTGCCGCCGCCGGCGAGCGTGCGGACGGCGCCGACCAGCTGCTCCAGGGTGACGTCCTTGAGCAGGTAGCCGCGGGCGCCGGCGCGCAGCGCACGCAGGACCAGCTCGTCGTCGTCGAAGGTGGTAAGGACCAGGACCGGCACGTCGAGACCGCGGGTGCGCAGCTCGTCGAGCGCCCACAGCCCGTCGTGGCGGGGCATCCGCAGATCCAGCAGGACGACGTCGGGGGCATGCTCGACGACGGCCGCGACCCCTTCCGCACCGTCCGACGCCTCGGCGACCACTTCGATGTCGCCCGGGATGTCGAGCAGCCCGCGGATCCCGTGCCGGACCAGCGTCTGGTCGTCGACCAGGCAGACCCGCAGGCTCACGGCAGCACCGCCGTCACCGTGAAGCCGCCGCGCGGCGTGGCGGCGCCGAAGTCGACGGTCCCGCCGAACGCGCCGGTCCGCTCGGCGAGCCCGCGCAGGCCGTTGCCGGGGACGATCTCGCCGGTCGCGCCCCGGCCGTCGTCGCGGGCGTGCAGCCGCAGCCCGCTCCCCGGCGCGGGGTCGATCTCGATCCAGACGTTCGTCGCGTCCGCGTGCCGGATCGCGTTGGTGAGGATCTCCTGCACGCAGCGGACCACGGCGACGGTGTGCTCCTCGTCGGCCTCGACGCCGTCGGCGACGCTCAGGTGCACCGCGGGCCGCGGGAGCTCCCGGGTGATGCGCTGCAGCGTCCCGGCCAGGTCGGGGGCCCGCCTGCGCAGCTCACCCACCGTCGAGCGGACGTCGGCGAGCAGGTCCCGGGCGATGCCGCGGGCCCGCTCGACGTGCTCGGTGTTGTCCGCGCGGTGGGTGGCGATCTCCAGCTCCAGGGTGAGCGCGGTGAGCTGGTGCCCGACGAGGTCGTGCAGCTCCCGGGAGATCCGCAGCCGCTCCTCGGCGCGGCTGGTCTCGGCGAGCACGGCGCCGGCCGCGGCCAGCTCCGCGTGCGCCTCGGCGAGCTGGGCCCGGGACCGCTCCTCCCGGTGCAGCGCCACCAGCAGCAGCACCGACGACAGCTGCAGCATCAGGTAGATCGCGCCCGCGGTCAGCGCTCCGGCGAGGCCCTGGTTGCCGGCGAGCATCCCGACCAGGACGACCACGCCGCAGTTGAACGCCACGATCGCGGCGGTCACCCGGAACGGCACCTGGAAGACCGACAGCGCGGCGGTGAACACCAGCAGGATCGGCAGCCAGCCGAACGTCGGCGCGAGCAGCACCAGTGCGGCGGCGGCCAGCACCAGCACGAGCAGCAGCCAGCGGCTCACGACCGGCCCGACCCACTCGTCCAGCCAGCCGCCGAGCACCAGCGCGGCCAGGAAGACCGCGTACAGCACCCACCACAGCCAGGTCGGTCCCAGCGGCCTGCCGCCGTCCGGGTCGAGCTGTTCGAGGGCCATCGGCACGGCCAGGAGCAGGCAGAGCGCCGTCATGATCGCGCCGGCCACGACGTTCGGGTCGATCCTGCGCATACCGGGCACAGTAGACGGGCGGACAAGCCGCCCCGGAGTGCCGGAAGTCATGGGTGCCGGTCACGACGTCCGGCACTCACCGCGGGGCCCGGCCGCCGGACAGGGTGTGTGCCATGGATGCGATCGAGGTGCACGACCTGCACAAGCGCTACGGGGACCGGGTGGCCGTCGACGAGGTCGGGTTCACCGTCCGGGCCGGATCGGTGACCGGGGTGCTCGGCCCGAACGGGGCCGGGAAGACCACCACCGTCGAGTGCGTCGCCGGACTGCGCCGGCCGGACCGCGGCATCGTCCGGGTGCTCGGTCTCGACCCGTGGCGCGACCGGCGCGCGGTCCGCGCGGTGCTCGGCGTGCAGCTGCAGGAGGCGGCGCTGCACGACATGCTCACCGCCGGCGAGCTGGTCCGGCTGCACCGCGCGCTGCACCGCACCGGCCGCGATCCCGGCGAGCTGCTCGACGCGGTCGGCCTGGCCGGGCAGGCCGGCACCCGGTTCGACCGGCTCTCCGGCGGCCAGCAGCAGCGGCTGTCGGTGGCCGTCGCGCTGGTCGGGGCGCCCCGGGTGGTGATCCTCGACGAGGTCACCACCGGGCTCGATCCGCGCTCCCGGGACGGGATCCTGGACGTGGTGCGCGACCTGGCCGCGAACGGCGTCACGGTGCTGCTGGTGACCCACCGGACCGACGAGATCGAGCGGCTCTGCGACCGGGTGCTGCTGTTCGACGCCGGCCGGGTGATCGCCGACGCGACGCCGGCCGGGCTGGTCGAGGAGGCCGGCCTGGCGCAGCAGGTGCGGTTCCGGACGGCCGGCGGGTTCGACCGGGCCGCGCTGCTCGCGCTGCCCGGGGTCGGCGAGGCGCAGCGGGTGGGGGAGGAGGTCACCGTCGCCGGGACCGGCGACCTGCTCGGGCCGGTCGGGGCCGAGCTGGTGCGCCAGGGCGTCGTCGCGAACGGGTTGCGGGAGGAACGGCCGAGTCTCGACGACGCCTTCCTGGAACTGACCGGACGCCGGCTGGGGGCCGGCCAGGACACGGAGGTGCCGGCATGACCACGACAGAAACGACCCGCACGGCCCGCCCGGCCGGGACGCCGCTCGCCGGCTGGACCGCGCTGATCGCTGCCGAGGCGCGGATGGTCGCCCGGGACACCGCCGGGCTGATCGTCCCGTTCGCGCTGCCGCTGCTGATCCTGGCGATGATCGGGCTGACCATGCCGGATGTCCCGCCGCAGGCCCTGGACGGGCGGACCCCGCTGGAGGCGGTGGGCATCCCGATCGCCGCGGCGACCGTGCTGGGGCTGGTCGGCGTGGTCAACGTGCCGAGCTTCCTGGCGACCTACCGGCGCAGCGGGGTGCTGCGCAGGCTCGGCGTCACCCCGGCCGGCCCGGCGCCGGTGCTGGTGGCCCAGGCCGTCGTCGGGCTCGCCCAGGCCATGGCCGGGATCGGGCTGGCGCTGCTGGTCGCGGTGCTCGGTTTCGGCGCCGGGATGCCCGCGTCGCCGTGGGCCGCGTTGGGCGGACTGCTGCTGGCGACGGCGGCGTTCTTCGCGCTCGGCGCGCTGGTCGCCGCACTGGCACCGACGACGAACGCGGTGATCGCGGTCGGCCTGGTGATCTTCCTGGGCACCGGGGCGGTCGGCGGGATGTTCGGGGACCCGTCCGCGCTGCCCGGCCCGCTCGCCGAGATCGGGCGGGTGCTGCCGTTCGGTGCGACGGTGGAGGTGCTCGGGACCGCCTGGCGGGGGGTGCCGCCGGACCTCGGCGCGGTGGCCGGCCTCGCCGTCACCGCGGTCGTCGCGGCGGCCGGGGCGGCCCGCTGGTTCCGCTGGGGATGAGCCCGGAGCCGGGTCCGGCCGTCACGAGGGGGACGGCCGGACCCGGTCTTTGTGCACCGGGACCGAACGCGGCGCGCAGCTTCGTTCCCGGGACCGAAGGAACGTGACGGCGATCTCCCTACCGTTCCCCACGTCCGTCAGAGCCGACGCGAGGGAGAGCCGCCGTGAAGACCTACCCGCTGGCAGAACCGGTGGACGGGAAGGACACCTGGCAGGACGGCAAGCGCTACGCCTGGCTGCTGGGCCTGGTCGTCCCGGTCCTGCCGTTCCTCGCGATCGGGCTGCACCAGCTCACCGGACTGTCGGTGATGCTGTGGCTGGGCCCGATCGTCGTACTGATGATCGTCCCGGCGATCGACCTGTTCGCCGGCGAGGACCCGACGAACCCGCCGGACGAGATCATGGCCGACCTGGAGGAGGACCGGTACTACCGCTGGGTCACCTACGCCTACCTGCCGATCCAGTATGCGGGCCTGGTCACCGGCATCTGGTACATCGCCTCGGCCGGGGCGCCGACGATCGGCAACATCGGGCTCGCGATCACCCTCGGCACCGTGTCCGGGATCGCCATCAACACCGCGCACGAGCTGGGCCACAAGCGGGAGGACGTCGAGCGCTGGGCCGCGAAGATCGCGCTCGCGCCGTGCTTCTACGGCCACTTCTACGTCGAGCACAACCGCGGCCACCACGTCCGCGTGTCCACCCCGGAGGACCCGGCGTCGGCCCGGATGGGGGAGAACTTCTACCGGTTCTGGCCGCGCACCGTGTTCGGCTCGCTGGCCAGCGCCTGGCGGCTGGAGCGCAAGCGCTACGCCCGCCGCGACCGGCACCCGTTCCGGATCGGGAACGACGTGCTCAACGCCTGGCTGATGTCGGTGGTGCTGTGGGGCGCGCTGATCGCGCTGTTCGGCTGGGGCGTGCTGCCCTACCTGCTGGTCCAGGCCGTTTTCGGGCTGACCCTGCTGGAGCTGGTCAACTACATGGAGCACTACGGGATGCTGCGGCAGAAGGTCGGCCCTCCGGACCGCCGCCGCTTCGAGCGGGTCACCCCGGCGCACTCGTGGAACTCCAACAACATCGCCACCAACGTGCTGCTCTACCACCTGCAGCGGCACTCCGACCACCACGCGAACCCGACCCGCCGGTTCCAGGCGCTGCGCGACTTCCCGGACGCCCCGGTGCTGCCGACCGGCTACGCCGGGATGATGCTGGTCGCCCTGCTGCCGCCGGTGTTCCGCCGGATGATGGATCCGCTGGTGATCGCGCACTACCGCGGCGACCTGCGGCTGGCGAACCTGTACCCGGCGAAGCGGGAGAAGCTGCTCGCCGCGTACCCGCCGCCCGCCGACGAGATCCCGCAGGAGCAGGCCGACACCGCCCGCCGGAAGCAGGCCGACGGCGTGAGCGCGACCCGCTGCCCGGGCTGCGGCTACGTCTACGAGGTCGCCGCCGGCAACGAGGCCGAGGGGTTCCCGGCGGGCACCGCCTGGTCGGAGATCCCGGACGACTGGACCTGCCCCGACTGCGGGGTCCGCGACAAGGTCGACTTCGTCGCCCTGGACCGAGAGGGCGTGTGAGATGCGGATCGTCGCCGACGTCGGTGCCTGCGAGGGCTACGGGATGTGCGAGGCCATGGCCGACGGGTACTTCGAGATCGGCACCGACGACGTGGTGGTGGTGCACGACGAGCACCCGCCGGAGGCCGACCGGGAGCACGTGCACGCCGCGGTGGCGGCATGCCCGGCCCGGGCGCTGCGCCTGGAGGGGTGAGCGCGCACCGCCCACGGCCGCCGCCCGCGCTACTGTGCCGCCCGTGACACCGGTCACCGACACCCTGGCCCGGCTCGCGGGCACCGTCCGCGACGACGTCGGCGCGCTCGCCGCGCACGTCCTCACCGAGATCGACGCCGGGCTGCCCGACCTCGGCCGGGACCCGCGGTCCCGGGAGCTGCTGGTCGGCACGATCGAGGGTTCGCTGGAGGGGGCGCTGGCGGTCATCGCCGACGGCGGCGACCCGGACGACGCGCCGGTCCCGCCGGCCGCCACCGAGTTCGCCCGCCGGCTGGCCCAGCAGGGCGTCCCGGTGACGGTGGTGCTGCGCGCCTACCGGCTCGGGCAGGCCGCGTTCCAGCGGGTGCTGATCTCCCGGATCGAGGACGCCGGGCTCGGCGCCGGGGAGATCGCGGCCGCCGTCGGGGAGCTGTCGACGGTGGCGTTCGGCTACGTCGACCGGATCTCCGAGTCGATGGTCGCGGTGCACCAGGCCGAGCGGGACGGCTGGGTGCGCCGCCGGGACGCCGCCCGCCTCGCCATGGTCGACGCCGTGCTGGCCGGGCGGGGCGGGACCGCCGCCGAGGTGGAGCGGGTGCTCGGGCACCCGGTCACCGGCGAGCACCTCGCCGCCGTCTTCTGGTCCGACGCGGCCGATCCCGGCCGGGCGCTGGAACGGGCGGTCGCGGTCGTCGGGGAGACGCTGGGCGGCGGGCGGGCGCCGCTGGTGGTCGCACCGGACGGGGCCACCCTGTGGGCGTGGTACCCGGGCCCGGTCGGTCCGGCCGACCCGGTGCCGGACCCGGGCGAGGTGTTCGTGGCGCTCGGCACCCCGGAACACGGCCTGGACGGGTTCCGCCGCTCGCACCGCCGGGCCCGGCAGGCGCAGGCGGTCGCCGCGGCCGCCGACCCGGCGGACCGCCGCCCGGTCACCCCGGCCGCCGCGCTCGGGCCGCTGGTGCTGCTCGGCGGCGACGTCGAGCTGCTGGCGTCGTGGGTGCGGGAGGTGCTGGGGGATCTCGCGATCGACGACGATGCGCACGAGCGGCTCCGCGCCACCGTCGACGCCTACCTGCGCTCCGGCGGCAGCCTGGCCGGCGCGGCCGCGGAGCTGCACCTGCACCGCAACTCCGTGCAGTACCGGCTGCGGCGGGCCGAGGAGGTGCGGGGGCGGCCGCTCGCCGAGGGCCGGACGGACGTCGAGGTGGCGCTGCTGGCCTGCCGGTTCCTGGGCCGGGTGGTGTTGCGGGAGGGGTGAGGAGCCCGCTCAGAGCTCCCCGGCGAGCAGGTCGTCGTCGCTGATCAGGCAGTCCACCGGCAGGGTGAGGACGACGGCGGGCCCGCGCCGTGGATCGGGCGCGGCGCAGTGCGGGCAGTGCACCCCCGGGAGGTCGTCGCGGCGGATCGCCCGGCACAGCGGGACGACGGTGGCGGACGGCGTCGGCTCGGACATCGGGCGGCACCTCCGGAACGCGGCTCGTGTTACGTGCACGTTACCGGATAGGTGTGGTCCGGCTCACGTCCGAGTCGCGGGGGACCCCGGCCCGGGCGGCGATCATGCACCACAACCCGTAGCGTTGTCCGGTATGTGGAAGATCGTCGGATTTCTCGTCGCCGTGTACCTGGTGTTCGCCGTGCTCGGCGTGATCATCGAGGGTCTGGTGTGGCTGACCGTCCTGGCCGGGGTGGCGTTCCTCGGGACGGTGGCCTACGGCGCGATCAAGGGGCGCTCGGACAAGCAGATCCGGTAGCGGCGAACTCCCGGTACAGCCGGACGTGCCGGTCGGCCGCCGCCGTCCAGGAGTGGCGGGCGGCGAGCTCCCGGCCGGCGCGTTCCCGGGCCGGGTCCGGCCCGGCGACGGCCGCGGCGAGCCCGGCCGCGAAGCCGGCCGGATCGGCGGCGAACCGGGCGGCCGGGCCGAACACCTCGCGCAGCACCGGCAGGTCGCGGGTCACCAGCGGCACCCCGGCGGCGAGCGCCTCCATCGCGGCGAGGCCGAACCCCTCCTTGACCGACGGGAACGCGAACGCGGCGGCGCCCGCCATCAGGCCGGGCAGGTCGTCGTCGTCGACCGGGCCGAGGATCTCCGGGGTCACACCCAGCTCGGCGGCCCGCGCGAGCACCGACGCCCGGTAGTCGCGGTAGTCGAACAGCGTCTCGCCGCCGCCGACGACCAGCCGCAGCCCGGGCAGCAGCGCCATCGCCTCGACCAGGTCGGCGGTGCCCTTGCGCGGCTCGATCCCGCCGACCGAGAGCACGTAGCGGCCGAACCGCTCCCGCCACGGACCGCCGTCGGCGCGGGCGAAGCGGGCCGCGTCGACGCCGTTGCCGATCACGGTGGCGTCCCGGCCCCAGCCGTCCCGGACCTCCGCGCCGACCGCCCGGGACACGCACACCAGCGCGGCCGGGGAGGCGATCGCGCGCTCGTGGCAGGCGACCAGCTCGGGGGTGCTGAACTCGTCGACGTGGTGCACGGTCCGCAGCAGCGTCCGGTAGCCGTGCGCGCGGCCCTCGGCGTTGGCGGACAGGCAGTCCTGCGCGTGCCGGATGCCGGCGCCGGGCGCCCGGCCGAGCGCGTCGGCGAGCAGGTCGATCGAGCGCAGGATGCGGGCGCCGACCGGCTCGCCGTCGAGATCGGGCACCGGGACCAGATGCACCCGCACCCGGGGGTCGACCGGCCGGAAGAAGCCGGTGTCGCCGCCGCGGGCCAGCGAGTACACGGCGACGTCGTGCCCGGCGGCGGCCAGCGCCTCGGCCAGCGCCAGGGTGTGCACCACCCCGCCGCGCGGCTTCGTCGAGTACGTCGAGAGCCGGATCCGCAGCCGGTCAGCCACGGTAGAGGTCCGGCCGGCGTTCCTTGAGGTGGTGCAGCACCGCCCGGGCCGCGCCGATCATGCCGTCCGGGTCGACGTCGGCGACCGCCAGGCCGCCCTTCGACCACGTCCTGGCCAGGATCTCGCCGCCCGGCCCGACCACCTTCGCCCGGCCCAGGAAGTGCAGCGAGCCGTTGCGCCCGCTCTGGTTCGCCGACAGCAGCAGCACCTGGTTCTCCGCGGCCCGCGCCTGGTCGTAGAGGTCGAACAGCCGGGCCTGCCGGTCCTGCGCCATCCGCGGGGCCCGGTTGGTCAGCGACGTCGGCCACGCGGACAGGCAGGCGACCAGCTCGGCCCCGTCCAGGGCCAGCGAGCGGGCCGACTCCGGGAACGTCTTGTCGTGGTCGATCAGCATGCCCATCCGGCCCGCCGGGGTGTCGAACGCGGTGAACCCGTCACCGGGGGTGAACAGCGCGGCGACGCCCGCCGGATGGTGCACCTTTCGGTGCCGGCCGAGCACGCCGTCGCCGGTCAGGCAGACGGCCGCGTTGTAGCGCCCGCCGTCCGGCCCGGCCTCGCAGAACCCGAGGCACACCACCATGTCCCCGGCCAGCTCCACGACCGCGCGCACCTCGGGGCCGTCCGGGTCGAGCGCGGGCGGCAGCGCGGTGCCGTCGGCCCGGGCCGGATCGGGGACGCGCAGGTCGTCCAGGTAGCCGCCGAGCGCCCCGTCCGGCAGCGCCAGCACCGAGACGCCCGCCTCCCGCGCGTGCGCGACGATCACCCCGATGCGTTCGAGATCGAACGCGACGTCCCGGGTGAAGTTCGCCGCGGCCGCGGCGACCCGCACCGCTCACACCCCCGCGGCGACGGGCCGGGGGCCGTAGGCGTCCGGCCGGCGGTCGCGCAGGTGGCTCATGTAGCGGCGGGCGGCGTCGACGGCCGCGTCGACGTCGACCGACGCCACGGCCAGCCCGGCCTCCGGCCCGGTGGTGGCGAGGATCTCGCCGCCCGGGTCGACGACCTTCGCCGCGCCGACGAGCTGCATGTCGCCGAACGTACCGGCCTGGTTCGCCGAGACCCAGACGATCTGGTTCTCCAGGGCGCGGGCCCGGTCGTGCAGGTCGAACCGGCGCGCCCAGCGGTCCTCGGCGAGCACCGGCGCCCGGTCGGTGCGCGACGCCGGCCAGGCAGACATGCACACGACGGTGCGGGCACCGTCCACGGCCAGCGCCCGGGCCGCCTCCGGGAACGCCTTGTCGTAGCAGATCATCATGCCGATCCGGCCGACCGGTGTGTCGAACGCGGCGAACCGGTCACCGGCCGCGTACGAGGCGTTCTCGTTCAGCGGCTGGTGCACCTTGCGGTGCCGGCCCAGCACGCCGTCGCCGGTGACGGCGACGCAGCTGTTGTACGGCAGCCCGCCGGACCCGGCGTCCCCGGCCTCGCAGTACCCGGCGGTGACGACCATGTCCCCGGCGAGCGCGGCGAGCCGCCGGATCTCCGGCCCGTCCGGGTCGAGCCGGGGCGGGCCGTCGGCGACGTCGCCGTGCAACGACGACAGGTAGCCGCCGAGCGCGGCCTCCGGCAGCGCGAGCAGCTGCACACCCCGCGACCGCGCCTCGGCGACGGTCGCGGCGACCCGGACGAAGTCCTCCTCCAGGTCGCGCACGAAGCCCTGGGCGGCGGCGGCGAACGTCGTCGCGGTCACCGGGCCACCCCCGCCGGACCCATCCCGGTGACCGGGCCGGGTGCGGCGTCGGTCAGCTCGCCGTCCGGCCAGCGCAACCGGACCCCGGCGCCGTCGACCAGCTCGCCGCAGACGGCGGACACGGCCGGACCGGCCTGTGGCGCCGGCGCGCCCGGGGCGTCCGCGGTGAGCATGCCGAACCCGGGGAAGCAGGTGAACCAGTCGCCGACGCTCGCGCCGTCCGGGCGGGGGACGGCGGCGACGTCGAGCAGCGCGCCGGTGCCGGACGCCTCGGCGAGCATGCCGAGGGTCCCGGTGATGCCGGCCATCGAGACGTCCTTCGCGGCGGCCGGGCGGTGTGCCGCGGCGGGCCCGATCGCCCCGACCATCGCGGACAGCTCGGCGCGGGAGCGGGTCGTCGTCGAGTCCCACTGCCGGCCGCCGTAGCCGGGCCGCCAGCCGCCGCCGAGATCGGTGGTCAGCCGGACCCGGTGCCCGGGGCGTCCGCCGCCGCCGGGGACCGGATGCGCGGTGCGGCCGAGCGCGGTCAGCGACAGCGCGGCGGGCACGTCGAGCTGGGTGTGCCCGCCGAGCAGCGGGACGCCGTAGGCGTCGGCGGCGGCCCGCACCCCGGACAGCACCCGGTGCGCGAACGACGCGTCCCGGGCGCCGAGCGCGTCGAGCAGCCCGATCGGGGTGGCGCCCATCGCGGCGAGATCGTTGACGTTGACCAGGACGCCGGCCCAGCCCGCCCACTCCGGGTCGCGCTCGACCATCGCCGGGACGATCGCGTCGCAGCAGGCGACCAGGTCGGTGCCGGGCACCGGGGCGCCGTCGTCGCCGACGAACCCGGCCGGGCCGAGCGCGCCGAGCAGCGCCCCGAGCGGGGCCTTGGTCGCGGTCGCGAGCGCCCGGACCCGGGTGATCGGCCAGCGCATCCGCAGGTGTGCGACGCCGGCGACCTCGGTGTGCCGCACCTGCTCCCAGCCGAGCCGGGTGAACAGGGCTGCGTTGCGGGTCTGCACGTCGGCGTCGAACCGCAGCGCGCCCGCGGTCTCGGCGCGGGCGCAGGCGGCGCGGACCAGCGCGGCGCCCACCCGGGCGCCGGCCCGGCTCCGCGCACCCGGCGCGACGACCAGCCGGCTGCCGGTCCACCAGCCGATGTCCGGGCCGTCCGGGGCCGCCGGCCCGAGCCGGACACCGCCGAGCAGCTCGCCGGCGCCGTCGTGGGCGAGCAGGACGACCGCCCGCGGATCGGCGTCGTGGTCGTCGAGATCGGCGGCGGCCGAGTCGGCGAACAGGCCCTGCTCGCGGCAGAACACAGCGCGCCGCAGCCGCCGGTACTCCGCGACCAGCCGGTCGTCGCCGTCGGTCGCGCGCGCCTCGGTGACGTGCAGGTCGGCGGTGCCGGCCCGGCTCGCCGGGCGGCCGCCGAGCAGCTCGTCGGCGATCCAGCGGGAGGTGCGGGTGAGGTGGGTCTCCACGGTTCAGCCCCCCGCCGCGGACAGCGCGCTGCACGCCCCGCAGGCGGCGCAGCCCGCGGCCTGGTCGGAGCCGCGCATCCCGGAGCCGCGCAGCTCGGCGGCGACCCGGGCGGTGACGTCGGCGAGCAGCGCCGGATCGGGACCGGGCACGCCGTCGTCGAACGCCAGGGTGCCGGGGATCGGACGGTAGGGGACGACGAACGGGTACACCCCGCCGGCGATCAGGCCGGCCGCACCGGCGACCAGCTCGTCCGGGTCCTCGCCGAGCCCGACGATCAGGTAGGTGGAGACGGTGTTCGGGCCGAACACCCGCACCGCCTCGTCCCAGGCCAGCCGGTACTGCGCCAGCGGGACCGTCGCCTTGCCGGGCATCCAGCGCCGCCGCACCTCGTCGTCGAGGGACTCGACGTGGATCCCGATCGCGTCCGCGCCGGCCTCGTGCAGCTCGGTGAGCACGGCGAGATCGTCGGGTGCCGGTGGCTCGCACTGCACCTGCACCGGGAGCCCGGGCACCGCCGCCTTGATCGCGCGCACGCAGCGCACCAGGTGCCGGGCGCCGCGGTCGCGGCCGTTGGAGGTGCCGGTGGTGAGCACCATCTGGCGGACCCCGTCGAGCCGGACGGCGGCCTCGGCGACCTCGGCGAGCTGCTCCGGGGTCTTCACGGCGGTGGTGGCGCCGGTGCGCAGCGACTGCTCGATCGCGCAGAACCGGCAGCGGTCGGCCTCACCGTAGCGCACGCAGGTCTGGACGACGGTGGAGGCGAGCACGTCGTTGCCGTGCAGCCGGGCGATCTGCTCGTAGGAGACGCCGTCGGCGGTCCGCAGGTCGTAGAAGGCGGGCCGGTCGACGGTCTCGACGGCGACGCCCATGTCGGTGATCCCGCCCCCGGGATCGTTGCGGACGAGCCTGCCGCCGCGCAGCCGGAACGGCGAGTCCGCGACGATCGGGACGGTGGTCTTCAGGCCGTCGACGAGCACGTGCCCGTCGGCCGACGGGCCGGCGCCGCCGGGGCGGCGCAGCGGGATCGACGACCCGAGATCGGTGACGCGCCCGGCGGGTGCCGGCTCGGGATCGATCGCGACCCCGCGGACGGCCATCTCGGCGCGGGCCTGCAGGCCGAGATCGGTGTCGTGGGACGACGGAGCGGACATGCGGCGGACCTCCAGGGGCGGGCGGTGTGCGCTCGGGAGCGGTTGTCGCGGCCGATCCGGCCGCGACAACCACCCGCGATCCTCAGAGCTGGTAGGTCGAGTTGATGATCGCGCCCTTGCGGGCGTAGTGGATGAGCGCGTCCTGGACGTCGAGCGGGTGGGTCGGGATGACGCCCTCGATGAGGTCCTCCTCGCGGGCGCCGTGCAGCGAGAGCCCGAACCGGCAGCAGTAGACCTTGCCGCCCTCCCCGAGGAACGTCTTCAGCTGGTCGTTGATGTTGTGCTCGCCGGGGAACGCGGACGTGCCGGTGGTCGGGAACCCGCGGGTCGCCAGGCAGTTCAGCGAGCCCGGCCCGTAGAAGTACATGGCGGACTCGAATCCCTTGCGCAGCGCGCGGGTCGCCTGCAGCACGGCCACGAAGCTCACCGACGACTCGTGCGCGATGCCGTGCACCAGGGTGAAGTAGGTCTCGCCGTCCTCGGCCTGCAGGTCGGGGAAGACCTTGGTGCCGCCGTAGATGCTGGAACCCTCGGGCAGCGAGGGGTGCGGGATCTCCTCGAGGCTCTTCTTCTCGACGTCGGACAGCTCGGCGCTGGTCATGTTCTCGGCTCCTCGATGATGTGACGGGTTTTCCGTACGGTTCGCGGGAAAGCCGGGAGTAGCGATTCCGGCTCCGGCACCGACAACGACACCAGTGCCGCGTTTCGGAAATGTTGTCGGCGGACTACGTCGGCAATTCCGGATCGGCGATGTGTGACGGTCGCGTTGCGTAACACCGGGAAATGTTCCGGTAGTCCGGCCGACACGATTCCGCAATAGAACGGGTCGACCGTGGTGTCCCGGCAGGAGTGCGACGACGTGAGCGAGGGAGTGCCGATGACCGCGGTGGTGCACAGGGACGCGCGACCGGCACCGGTGTCCGATCTGGACGGTGAGCACCGGCCGGTGGTGGTCGTCGGCGGCGGTCAGTCCGGGCTGGCGATGAGCCGCTGCCTGGGCGTGCGCGGCATCGACCATCTCGTGCTGGAGCGCGACGTCGTCGCCTCCTCCTGGAAGCGGTACCGCTGGGACACGTTCTGCCTGGTCACCCCGAACTGGCAGTGCGACCTGCCGGACTTCCCGTACGCCGGCGACGACCCGCACGGGTTCATGGTGCGCGAGGAGATCATCGGCTACCTGGAGGCATACCGGGAGTTCGTCGATCCGCCGCTGCGCGAGGGCGTCACGGTCACCCGGCTGACCCGCGACGAGCGCGGCACCTTCACCCTGGAGACGACCGCGGGGACCTGCACCGCCGACCAGGTCGTCGTCGCCACCGGCGGCTACCACACGCCGGTCGTCCCGTCGCTGACCGAGCCGCTGCCGACGGGGATCACCCAGGTGCAGTCCCAGGACTACCGCAGCGGCGCGCAGCTGCCGCCCGGCGAGGTGCTCGTCGTCGGATCGGGGCAGTCCGGCGCGCAGATCGCCGAGGACCTGCACCTGGAGGGCAGGCGGGTGCACCTGGCGGTCGGCAGCGCGCCGCGGGTGGCCCGCTTCCACCGGGGCCGGGACGTCACCGACTGGCTCGACGAGATGGGCTACTACCGGATGCCGGTCACCGAGCACCCGCGCCGGGAGGCCGTCCGCGCCCAGGCGAACCACTACGTCACCGGCCGCGACGGCGGCCGCGACATCGACCTGCGCCGGTTCGCCGCCGAGGGGATGCGGCTCTACGGCTCGCTCGCCGACCACGCCGGCGGCGCGCTGCGCTTCCGGCCGGACCTGGCGGCCGCGCTGGACCATGCCGACGAGGTCTGCGAGTCCATCAAGGACACCATCGACGCGCACATCGAGCGGAACGGCATCGACGCGCCGCCGGGGGAGCGCTACACCCCGGTCTGGTGCCCGGAGCAGGAGACCACCGAGCTGGCGCTGGACGGCAGCGGGATCACCTCGGTGGTCTGGTGCGTCGGGTTCCGGCAGGACTTCGGCTGGATCGACGTGCCGGTGTTCACCGGCCGCGGGACGCCCGTGCACATCCGCGGCGCCACCTCCGTGCCCGGGCTGTTCTTCCTCGGCCTGCCCTGGCAGTGGACCTGGGGCTCGGGCCGGTTCTCCGGCGTCGGGCAGGACGCCGGGTACCTCGCCGAGCGGATCCGCTCGCAGCGCGGGCTGGTCACCACCGGCGGCCGCGGGGACGTCTGCAACGTGCTGGCGCTGGGATCCTGAGTGGACCCGTCCGATCTCGGCGGGCGGCCCGGGCTCGGTCCGGTGCTGCCGCCGTCGCGGGTGGAGCCGGAGCCGCCGTTCGGCCGGCCCTGGGAGGGCCGGGCGTTCGCGCTGGCCGTGCTCACGATGGGCCGGATCTCCGGGCGCAACCTCGACGCGTTCCGGTACGCGCTGTCCCGGCTGGACCGGGCGGCCTACTTCGACGACGGCTACTACGGCCGCTGGCTCAACGCCGCCGAGCTGATGCTCACCGACTCGGCGCTGCTGGCCCCCGGCGCGGTGGACGCGCGGGCCCGACGGCGGCGCGGGGAGGACGTCACCGAGCCGCCGGTGCCGGAACCGGCGCGGCCGGACTACGCGCCGACCGGGCCGGGATCGCTGCGTGCGCTGGACCGCCCGCCCCGGTTCGGCCCGGGTGACCCGGTCCGGGTGCTGACCCGGCGACCCTGCGCCGGGACCGGGCCGTTCAAGGTGCCCGGCTACCTGCGCGGCCGGGCCGGGACGGTGGTCGCGGTGCGGCCGCCGCACGTGCTCCCGGACACGCACGCCGTGTTCGCCGGGGAGCACCCGCAGCACGTGCACACCGTCGCGTTCGGCTCCGCCGAGCTGTGGGGTCCCGGCGCGGAGGAGGCCACCGTGCACGCCGACCTGTTCGAGATCCACCTGGAGCCGCGATGACCGACGACCGGATCCCGCCCGCGCTGCGCACCGAGGCCCTCGAGGAGCTGCTCGTCGAGCGCGGGCTGGTCGATCCGGCGGTGATGGACGGGTTCGTCCGGACCTACGAGAACGACGTCGGCCCGCTCAACGGCGCCCGGGTCGTCGCCCGCGCCTGGACCGATCCGGAGTTCCGGGGGTGGCTGCTGCGCGACGGCACCGCCGCGATCGCCTCGCTCGGGTTCACCGGGCCGCAGGGCGAGCACATGGTGGTGCTGGAACAGACCGGACAGGTGCACCACGTGGTGGTCTGCACGCTGTGCTCCTGCTACCCGTGGCCGGTGCTCGGCCTGCCGCCGAGCTGGTACAAGGACCCGTCCTACCGGGCCCGGGTGGTACGCGAGCCGCGCACGGTGCTCGCCGAGATGGGGCTCGACGTCCCCGCCGGGCGGCGGATCGAGGTGTGGGACTCCTCGGCGGAGGTCCGCTACCTGACGCTGCCGCGGCGCCCGGCGGGCACCGCGGGCATGACCGAGGACGAGCTGGCGGCGCTGGTCACCCGGGACGCCATGGTCGGGGTCGCCGAGATCGGCCCGGCCGGGGCGGCCGCATCGTGACCGGCCGGGCCGGCCGCACCGGGACCGCCGGGGCCCCTGGGGCCCCTGGGACCACACTGGACACCAGCGGGCCGGCCGCGCCGCCGCGGTCCAACGGCGAGCTGGTGTTCGCCGAGCCGTGGGAGGGGCGTGCCTTCGGGATGGCGGTGACGCTCGCCGAGAGCGGGCTGATCGGCTGGGACGGCTTCCGCGACCGGCTGGTCGCCCGGATCGCCGAGGCCCCGCAGCGGGCCTACTACGTGAGCTGGCTGGCCGCGCTGGAGGACGTGCTCGTCGGGGCCGGGCGGATCGGCTCCGACGACCTCGGCGTCCGCGCGGCGCGGCTCGCCGACCGTCCGGCCGGGCACGACCACGGCCAGGCTCACGCCCACAGCCACAGCCGTCCGGCATGATCCTTTAGCCGGTGCGACGCACGGTGGCAAAGCCTCATCCCCGACCGGGTGCACGAATCACCCCCGCGGTGTCACCGCCGGGTAACCGTTTGCCTTCCGTACCGCCGGAGGCCCCGGGAGCGGTTAACGTGCAGGCCATGGGTGGATCCGGGTCACTGGTCCTGAGGACCGTGGCCTGGTGCGCGGGCGTGCTGCTGGCCGGTGCCGGACTGCTCACCGCGCTCGTCGTCGGGGTCGGTGCTCTGGTCGGCCCCGAGGAGGCGCACTCCGACGACCGCCCGGACACCGCGCTGCAGGAGTTCACCCGGCTCGCCGCCGACGACCCCGGTGCGGCGCTGCGCGCGTGCACCCCTGCCCGCGGTACCGACTTCGACGCCCTCGCCGCCGCGCTGTCGCCCGGTGCCGTGCCGGGGGAGCAGCGCTTCGCCGTGACCGAGGGGCCACTGCTGTTCCTGTCCGCCCCGGTGGACGGCGACGATCTCGTCGAGCGCGACGGCGACCGGACCGTGTGGGTCTACGGCGGGCAGGGGTTCGCCGCCGTCACCGACGACGCCCGCAGCCTCTCGCCGGACCTGCCCGGTCCGGCGTTCTACGGGGTGGACGCCGAGGCGTCCGGCGTGGTCCGGGTCGCCACCTGCGTCGAGGCCGCGCTGCGGGCAGAGGCCGGCGGGGTCGCGGCCGAGCAGGGACCGGCCCTGCCGGTCGGCGGCGGCGCGGACGGTCGCTGAGGTGCGGGGTCGCCGAGCTGCGGCCGGTCAGCCGCCGGGCAGGATCATGCAGCTCGACGTGGCCTCGCCCAGCAGCTTCCCGCCGGCGTCGGTCAGCTCGGCCCTGGCGAGCGCCGTCCGCCGCCCGGAATGCACGACGTGCCCGGTGCAGGTCACGGTGCCGGTGTCGACGGTGATCCGGCGCAGGAAGCGCACCGACAGGTCCAGGCTGGTGTAGCCGGTCCCGGCGGGCAGCGTGGAGTGCACCGCGCAGCCGCACGCCGAGTCGAGCAGGGTGGCGTAGACGCCGCCGTGCACCGAGCCGATCGGGTTGTACTGGTGCTCGGCCGGCTCGAACTCGAAGACCACCCGGCCCGGCTCCGCGGACACCGGCCGGAACCCGACCAGGCTGCCGATCGGGGCGCCGGGCAGCCGGCCGTCGGCGATCCGGCGCAGGAACTCCAGGCCGTCGAGCTCGGTGGCGGCGGCGGCCAGCGCGGCCGGATCGGACCACTCGTGCTCGCGCCTCCGGGTGGCGCCGGCTGCAGAGCCGGCGGAGGTGTCGGCGGTCATGGTTCCTCCGGGTCGGGTGCGGGGGAGCCCGGCGTGGCGCCGGCGCCGGGTTCGAGCAGCACGCGATCGCCCGCGCCGAGCCGGTGGCCGTCGGCGCAGACGCTCACCAGTCGCACCGGGGCGCCGCAGCCGGCGTGCCTGCGCACCACCGGCGGCCCCTCCGGGCCGGCCAGGTGCCGGTCGCCGAAGTCCATCATCGCGGCGAGCACGACGCCGAGATCCCGGCCGCGCCGGGTCAGGTGGTACTCCGGGCGGGTACGCGAACCGGGCTCGCGGTACTCCGACCGCTCGACGATCCCGGATCCGACCAGTGTGGACAGTCGCCGGCTGAGGACGGTGCGGGCGATGCCGAGGCCGCGGGCCAGGTCGTCGAACCGGTGGATGCCGCGGCCCAGGTCCCGCACGACGAGCACCGCCCACGGGTCGGACAGCAGCGTCATCGTGCGTGCCACCGAGCAGGCCGGGCCGGTGGCCGTCCGCCGGGTTTCCATCGCGACTCCTGGGTATTGACGAGCTACTCAGGTGGGACGATAGCCCCCACCGAGCCGCCGGAGAAGCGGATGTGACTCAGCCCGGTTCGCCGCGGCCCTTGCGGTAGCCGATCCAGAGCAGGTCCAGCAGGGCGATCACCGCGACCACCGCGAGAACGACGCCGAACCAGCGGAGCCCGGCGGCCACCGCCAGCACGGTGCCGCCCGCGGCCACGACGAGCCCGAAACCTGCGAGCAGCGCCCGCAGGGTGAGCGCGCTGCGCGCCGGGGACGCGCCGCCGATCCCGGCCGTCGGATCGTGGTGGTCGGGCAGCCCGCGGCGGTAGTGCGTCCGGTCGTCGGTCATCGATGGCACCTCCCTCGTGACGGACGTGTCGGGTACCCGCGACGGCGCCGTCCACACCCGGGTGGACCGGACCGGCATCGGGTGATTGAGCCGTCGCGCAACGGGAAGCCGGGGAGGGCACACACCGACGCGAACGAGGAGGAGAACACCGTGACCAACGAACTCGACGGCCGGACGGTCGCGATCCTGGCCACCGACGGCGTGGAGCTGGTCGAGCTCGTCCGGCCCCGCGACGAGCTGCGCCGGGCCGGGGCTCGGGTGGACGTCGTGTCGCTGTCCACGGACCCGATCCGGTCCATGAACGCCGACATCAACCCGGCCGAGAAGGTCGACGTCGACCGGGCCGTCGCGGACGTGTCCGCCGACGACTACGACGCGCTGGTGCTGCCCGGCGGCACGGTCAACCCGGACAACCTGCGCGCCGACCCGGCCGCGGTCGCGTTCGTGCAGGCGTTCTTCGTCGCCGGCAAGCCGGTCGGCGCGATCTGTCACGGCCCGTGGACGCTGATCGAGGCCGACGTCGTCCGCGGCCGGACGCTTACCTCGTACCCGAGCATCCGGACCGACCTGCGCAACGCCGGCGCCACCGTCGTCGACGAGCAGGTGGTCTGCGACGAGGGCCTGGTCACCAGCCGCAACCCGGACGATCTCGACGCGTTCTGCGCGAAGCTGATCGAGGAGTTCGAGGAGGGGCGCCACCCGGTGCACCCGGCCGGCGCCACCGCTTGATCCGCGCGCGCCGACGGGCCCGGACCTCCCGTGGGTGCCGGGCCCCGTCGTGCGTCCGCCGATCAGCCCCCGACCCCGTCGATCAGCCCCCGACCCCGTCGATCAGCCCCCGACTCCGTCGATCAGTCCTCGACCGGGCCGGGCAGGCTGCGCTCGTCCTCCGGGTGCGCCCGGCACCGGTCGGTATCCGGGCGGATCTCGAGGCGCTCGTCGTCGATCGTGGCGTCGCAGACCGCGCACCGGCCGTACTCGCCCCGGTCGAGCCGGGCCAGCGCCGCGCGGACCCGCTGCCGCCGGTTGTGCCGGGTGCCGACGGCCAGATCGTGCTCCATCGACCCGGTCGCGCGGGCCCCGGCGTCGCCGAAGTCCATGCCCTCGGCGCTCCGGTCCTCGCCGGGCGCCGGTCGCTCGGTGGTGACGTCGCCGCCGAGACGGTGGAGCTCGTCCTGCAGCAGTGTCCGTGCCCGCTCCGGCTCCATCGGATCTCCTCTCGCGCTGGTGCGCCCGGCCGGCCGGCCGGGCACGCCGGGGGCTACCCGCGTGCCGGCCCGGCACACCCGCCCCGGCGGCCGTTTGCCACCCCCGGCCCCGGGTAGCCGCCGCGTGGCCGGAACACGACCTAGCAGGAGGAGGCATCCGTGCCCGACAGCCCACCCGCCCAGCAGCAGAGCCCGCCCGGGGACACCGGGTCGATGGATCCCGGTCCGCGCGACGAGATGCGCGGCTACCGCGGCCGTGACCTGCTCGACGGCACCGTCGCGCTGGTCACCGGCGGCGACTCCGGGATCGGCCGCGCGGTGGCCGTCGCGTTCGCCAAGGAGGGGGCCGACGTCGCGCTCGCCTACCTGTCCGAGGACACCGACGCCGAGCACACCGCGGCGCTGGTCCGGGCGCAGGGCAGGCGCTGCCTGCTGCTCCCCGGCGACCTCGGCGACGCGGAGCACTGCGCGGCGATCGTGGCGCGGACGGTGGACGAGCTCGGCCGGCTGGACACCGTCGTCAACAACGTCGCCACCCAGCAGCCCTACGACTCGCTGACCGACATCACCGACGAGCAGTGGCTGCGTACCTTCGAGGTGAACGTGCACAGCTTCTTCCGGGTCACCGCCGCGGCCCTGGAGCACCTGCCCGACGGCGGCTCGATCATCAACACCGGATCGGTGAACGGGTTGCGCGGCAACAAGTCGCTCATCGACTACTCGGCCACGAAGGGGGCCGTCCAGTCGCTGACCTACTCGCTCGCGCAGTCGCTGGCGGACCGGCGGATACGGGTCAACTGCGTCGCACCCGGGCCGGTGTGGACACCGCTGATCCCGGCGACGATGCCGCCGGACAAGGTCGAGGGGTTCGGCGAGCAGACCCCGATGGGCCGGCCCGCCGATCCCGACGAGATCGCGCCGTCGTACGTGTTCCTCGCCGCGCCGGCGCTGTCGTCGTACTACTCCGGTGAGGTGCTGGCGCCGGTCGGCGGCGAGACGATGCCGGGCTGAACCGGGCCGGACCGGGCCGGGCGGGATCCCGCCCGGTCAGTCCTGCTCGGCCAGCCCCTCGCGGAGCCGGGCCAGGGTCCGGCTCAGCAGCCGGGACACGTGCATCTGCGAGATGCCCATCTCGGCGGCGATCGAGGACTGGGTGCGGTCGCCGTAGAAGCGCATCATCAGGATCGTCCGCTCCCGCTCGGGCAGCCCGCGGATCAGCGCGTTCATTTCCCCGCGGTGCGCGGCCAGGTGCAGGGCCGGGTCCTCGCTGCCCATATGCTCGCCGAGCGGGATGCCGTCGCCGGACTCCGCGCCGTCCCCGGTGGGGGCGTCCAGCGAGCGGGCCCGGTGCGAGTCGAGCGCGCCCAGCGCGTCGACGATCTGGTCCACCCCGACGTTAAGCTCCCGGGCCAGCTCGGACGGGCGCGGTGCCCGGCCCAGCTCCTGGCCCAGGTTGTCGGCGGTGCGCTGCACCGTGACGGCGAGCTCCTTCAGGTCCCGCGGCACCCGCACCGACCACGAGTGGTCACGCAGGTAGCGCTTCATCTCGCCGCGGATGCTGGGCACGAAGAACCCGAGCGGGCCGCCGGTCGCGGACGCCGGGTCGTACCGGTCGACCGCCTTGACCAGGCCTAGCATCCCGGCCTGCTCGACGTCCTCGATGCCGCGCCCGCCCGGCGCGAACCGCCGGGACAGGTTGCGGACCAGCGGCCGGAGCTCGCGGATCACGTGGTCGCGCAGGTCGCTCCGGGTGGTCGAACTCTCGTCCGCCCCGGCGAGCTGCTCGAGGTGGGGGATCAGATGGTCGTAGCCGGTGCGGCCCTCGCGGGCTGTGCTGCCGGTGCCTGGGCTTGTGGTCGGTCTCGTTGCAGTGCGCATCTGGGTCCCTCGCGTTCGCCGATGGCTGGTGCGGGGTCCGCTGCGTGGTTGAACGGATCGCTGTTGACGGTAGCCGCACGATGTCCGCGATGAGAAGCGGCTTGCGATGCGACCGGTCCGCGACCGTATCCGGAACGGGGCCGCCGTCGCAACGCCGGAGGGTCCGCGACGCCCGCCCGCCGGGTGCCGGAGGTGCTGCGCACGCGATCGGGAGAAGCCGGTGATGATCATGGTCACCGGCCGGTCAGTGATCGTTCCCGGTGATCGTTCTCAGTGGCCCCACAGCGGCTGCGCTCTACCGTCTCGGGCATGCCGACAGCACTGATCACCGGGGGAAGCCGCGGCCTCGGCGAGACCTACGCCCGCGAGCTCGCCGAGCGCGGGTACTCGGTGGTGCTGGTCGCCCGGGATCACGACCGGCTGGCGGCCACCGCCGAGCGGATCGGCCGGGCGACCGGCGCCATCGTCGAGATCCTGGCGGCCGACCTGACCGACCTGACCGGACCCGCCGGTCTGGCCGCCGTCGAGCGCAGGATCGCCGACCCGGACCTGCCGGTGCGGCTGCTGGTGCAGGCCGCCCGGTGCGCGCCCGGCGGCCCGGTCACCGGGCCGGACCCGTACCCGGAGGTCGTGCTGCGGCTGGTCCACGCGGCCGTCACGGCGATGACCGGCCCCGCGCCCGTGCCCGCGACGGCGGCCGGTCGGCGGCGCCCCGGGATCCTGCTCGTCGACGGCGGGAACGGCGGCCGGGGCGGCCCGCTGCCCGATCTCGCGGTGCTGCGGTCGGCCGGCGTACCGGTCACCGCGGTGGCGGTGGGGCCGGAGTCACCCGATCCGCGGACAGTCGTCCGGCGCTCGCTCGCCGATGCCGGCCGCGGCCGGGCGCGGTCGGTGCCCGGCCGGGCCCGCCGGATGCTGGCCGGCTGCCGGGAGCCCCGGCGGACGGCGCTGTGGCTGGCCGCCCGGGTCCTGCCGGCGGGCGGCAGGCAGCCGGGTGGTCCGGCAGCCACAGCCACAGCCACAGCCACGGTCGGGCGGAGGGTCGCGGAGCGCAGTCGGCGGGACGTCCCGGGGCGCAGCGGGCGTGCCACCCCGGCCACCCCCCGGTACACTCGGCCGTCGCCGGTGCCGACGCCGTTCCGGGGCGCACCGCCCGCGGTCCGGTCGCTGCCCGAGGGCGCCCCCGCCGTCCTGCCCGAGTGCCCGGTCCGGCCGGTGCTCGCCCCGGTGGACCGGCCGGCCCGCCGCCGGCCCGCGACCCCGGTCGCGCCCGCCGTCCCGCGCCCGCTGCCGACGACCGCCCGGGAAGCGGTCACGGTCCGGCTCGCGACCGGCTGAGCCATCCCGGTGCGCCACCCGGACGAGTGACACCTGGGTCGTCCGGTCCTGCCAACCGCCCTGCGAATCGGGCAGGAGTGACCAAGGTCGCGACGGCCACGACTGTCGGGAACCGGACGGCGTGCCCTACCGTTCGCCGGAGAAGGGGAGTACTCCCGAACACGGCGTCGCCGTCATCACGGAACCAGGACGAGCTGGATCCCGGTGGCGCCGGTCCGCGATCAGCGGGCGGAGGAGACCTTCAGCGCCCCAACCTGCGCTGGAGGTCCTTGCAGTGAACGTCCCTCTCTGGGTATGGCTCGCCACGTGTGCGTTCGTGGTCGGCATGCTGGTGTTCGACTTCGTCGGGCACGTCCGCACCCCGCACGAACCCACGTTGCGCGAGTCCGCCATCTGGTCGGCCGGCTACGTGGCGATCGCGCTGCTGTTCGGTGTCGGTGTCGGTGTCTTCTCCGGCTGGCAGTACGGCGGCGAGTACATGGCCGGCTGGATGACCGAGAAGGCGCTGTCGGTCGACAACCTGTTCGTCTTCCTGCTGATCATGACGGCGTTCTCCGTGCCGCGGATCCACCAGCAGAAGGTGCTGCTGGTCGGCATCGCGATAGCGATCCTGATGCGCGGCGGCTTCATCGCGGTCGGCGCGGTGATCATCGAGCGGTTCGCCGCCGTGTTCTACATCTTCGCGATCATCCTGTTCTGGCTGGCCTACTCGCAGATCAAGGAGGCGCTCTCGAAGGACGAGGGCGACCACGGCGACGCGGCCGACAGCAGGCTGATCCGGATGGTCCGCAGGGTGCTGCCGACCTCCAGCGAGTACGACGGCGCGAAGCTCACCACGAAGATCGACGGCAAGCGGCTGCTGACCCCGATGGCGCTGGTCATCGTGGCGATCGGCCTCACCGACCTGCTGTTCGCGTTCGACTCGATCCCGGCGATCTTCGGCCTGACCCAGGAGCCGTACCTGGTCTTCACCGCGAACGCGTTCGCGCTGCTCGGCCTGCGCCAGCTGTACTTCCTGATCGGCGGCCTGCTGGAGCGCCTGATCTTCCTCGCGCACGGCCTGTCGGTCATCCTGGCCTTCATCGGCGTGAAGCTCACCCTGCACGCGCTGCACGAGAACAACGTGCCGTTCATCAACGGCGGGCAGCCGGTGCCGGTGCCCGAGGTGCCGATCTGGCTGTCGCTGCTGTTCATCTCGGGCACGATCGCGGTCGCCGCGGTCGCCAGCCTGATGGTGTCCCGGCGGCGGGCCGCAGCCGGTGCCGGGAAGCCCGGCGGACCGGACGCCGGCCCCGACGCACGCGATGGGGAAGGTGACGGCCCGGACGCCACCGGCCCGGACGGTGCGGGCACTGCGGCCGCCGGGTCCGCCGAGGAGCTCGCTCAGACCCCGAGCAGCAGCCGGGCGACCGAGAAGTAGATCAGCAGGCCGGTCGCGTCGACCAGGGTCGTGACCATCGGCGCGGACACCACGGCCGGGTCGATCCCGAGCCTGCGGGCGAGCAACGGCATGGTCGCCCCAACCGTGGCTGCCCAGCCGCAGATCGCCACCAGGGTCACCGCGACCACGGTGGCGATCTGCACGCCCACCAGCACCGAAGCGACGACCAGCCCGAGCCCGCCGAGCAAAGTGCCGAGCAGCAGGCCGACCCGCAGCTCCCGCCAGACGACGGCGGGCAGGTCGGCGAGGCGCACCTCGCCGACCGCGATCGCCCGCACCGCCGCCGACGCGGCCTGGGCGCCGGCGTTCCCGCCGGTCCCCACCAGCAGCGGGATGAACAGGGCGAGCGCGGTGACCTGCTCCAGGGAGTCCTCGAAGATCTGCAGCACGTTCACCGTGAGCACCGCGGCGAGCAGCAGCACCGCCAGCCACATCGCGCGGGTACGGGCCAGCCGGGTGACCTTCACGTACATGTAGTGCCCGGACCACGGGGCGGCGCCGGACTGGCGGGCCGCGTCCTCGGTGTCGGCGGCCACCAGGATCTCGACGGCGTCGTCGATCGTCAGTAGGCCGAGCAGCCGGTCCTCGGAGTCGACGACGAGCAGCGCCAGCAGGTTAGCCTCGCCCATCAGGCGGGCCGCGCCCTCGGCGTCGTCGGTGGCGCGCACCCGCGGCGCGCCGCGGTCGACGAGATCGGCGACCGGGGTGTCCGGCCGGGCCAGCACCAGGTCGCGCAGCGACACGGTGCCCAGCACCCGCCGTCCGGCGTCGGTGACCGGCAGAGTGTAGACGGTCTCGGCGTCGGCACCCTTGCGGCGCACCACGGCCAGCGCCTCGGTGACCGAGCTGTGCACCGGCACCGCGACCGTCTCCGGGGTCATGATCCGGCCGACCGAGCCGTCCGGGTAGCCGAGCAGCGCCGCGGTCATGGTCCGTTCCCCGGCGGACAGCCCGGCGAGCACCCGGGTGGCGACCTTCGCCGGTGCCTCGCCGAGCATCCGGGCCCGGTCGTCCGGATCCATCTCCTCGACCAGCGCGACCACCGCGTCGTCGCGCAGCCCGGCGAGCAGCTCCTGCTGGTCGACCGGATCGAGCTCCTCGAACACCTCGAGCGCACGGTCCTTGTCCAGCAGCCGGAACGCCCAGCCCGCGTCGACGGGATCGAGCCGGGCCAGCTCGTCGGCCACCTCGTGCGCGGGCCGGTCGTCGAGCAGTGCGAGCACGCCGCCCGGGTCGTGCCGGTGGACGAGGTCGTGCAGCCTTTCCATGACCGCGATTCTGCCCGCCCCGGGCGGTGGCGGCCGGATGGGCCGGTGAGATCGACACGACACCACGACGGTGTTGCGTCGGCGCACGACCGGGCGGAGCTATGTCCGTTTCGCTAGGATGAGCGGGGTCCACCGGAACGCTCGGATCGCCGGCAGCTCGGCACCGAGGAGGAACAATGCCTGCCACACCGCCACCCCTGCCGCCACCGCCGCCCTCGGAGCCCGCCGGTGCGGCGCCGGATCCCGAACCGCGCCCCTTCGCGTCGCCGCTGAACCGCGACGAGGAGCGGTCGCTGGCCCACCTGGAGGGGGAGCTGCGCCGCTCCGACCCGGATCTGGAGTCGGAGATGTCGTCGCTGGCCCGCGACGAACGGTTCTCCCTGGACCGGGTGCTCCAGGCCGTCGCGATCGCGGTGATCGTGCTGGTCCTGGTGCCGACCGACTGGCTCGTCGGGATCCTGTCGTTCGGCCTCCTGCTGGGCATCCCGTTCGCGATGGCCATGATCGCGGCCCGGGCTAAGCGGGAGGGCGGCACCGGCGAGGGCGGCGAGCAGCGCCACGACGGCGACGACCGCCGCTCCTGAGCCTGCCCTACCGCCCGGCGCCCGGTGCCGCCGTCGCCGCCTCGGTCGGGTCGGTCGTCGTCGCGACGACCGGCAGGCCGAGGTGCTCGCGCAGGGTGGTGCCGGTGTACTCGGTGCGGAACGAGCCGCGCTCCTGGAGCAGCGGCACCACCCGGTCGGCGAACTCGTCGAGCCCGGCCGGGGTGACGTGCGGGACGAGCACGTAGCCGTCGGCGGCGTCGGTCTGCACGGCGTCGTCGATCGCGGCCGCGACGGTCTGCGGGCTGCCGACGAAGGTGTGCCGCCCGGCGACCTCGATGACGGTCTCGCGCAGCGTCAGGTTCTTCTCCGCGGCGATCGCCCGCCACTCGTCGGCGACCGCCTTCGGGTCGCGGTACTGCCGCACGCTGGCCCGGCCCTTCGACACCAGCTCGCCCTCCACCGGGTCGAACTCGGGCAGCGGGCCGTCCGGGTCCCGGCCGGACAGGTCGGTGTTCCACAGCTGCTCGGCGAACACGATCGCGGTCTGCGGGCTCACCTGCTGGTGCCGGATCACCTCGGCCCGCTCGGCGGCCTCGGCGTCGGTGTCGCCCAGCACGAACGTCGCCGCGGGCATGATCTTGAGGTCGTTCCATCCGCGGCCGTAGCGGGCCAGCCTGCCCTTCACGTCGGCCAGGAAAGCCCGGCCGGCGGCCGGCTCGGAGTGCCGGGAGAAGATCGCGTCGGCCGACGCCGCGGCGAACTCGCGGCCCTCCTCGGAGTCACCCGCCTGCAGGATCACCGGGCGGCCCTGTGGGCTGCGCGGCAGCGCGAAGCGGCCGCGCACGTCGAACTGGCCGGAGGTGTAGGAGAACGTGGACCGGTCGTCGGGGCCGCTGCGCGAGTCCCAGATCGCGGCGGTCGCGGCGAGCTGCTCCTTGGCCCGCGCGTAGCGTTGCTCCTTCGGGAGAAATCCGCCGCGCCGGAAGTTCTCGCCGGTGAACGCGTCCCACGAGGTGACGACGTTCCAGGCGGCCCGGCCGCCGGAGAGGTGGTCGAGCGTGGCGAACTGGCGGGCCACGTCGTACGGCTCGGTGAACGTCGAGTTGATCGTCCCGGCGAGCCCGAGCCGGTCGGTGACGGCGGCCAGCGCGTGCAGCACGGTGAAGGTGTCCGGGCGGCCCATCACGTCGAGGTCGTAGATCTCGCCGCGGTGCTCGCGCAGCCGCAGCCCCTCGGCGAGGAACAGGAAGTCGAACTTCGCCCGCTCCGCGGTCCGCGCGAAGTGCGCGAACGACTCGAACTCGACGTGGCTGCCGGACGCCGGGTCGCTCCACACCGTGGTGTTGTTGACGCCCGGGAAGTGCGCGGCGAGGTGGATCTGCTTGCGCGGCATAAGTGTCCTCCCGACATGCTCCTACCGGTGCAACACCCTGCGGGCGATCGTGTTCCCGAGCAGCTGTGCCACCTGCACGATGATGACGATGATCGCGACGGTCAACAGCGTCACCGGCCAGTTGACTGCTGGTAGCCGTAGGAGATCGCGAAGTCGCCCAGCCCGCCGCCGCCGACGTAGCCGGCCATCGCCGACATGTCGACGACCGCGATGAAGGTGAACGTGTAGCCCAGCACCATCGGTGCGAGGGCCTCCGGGATCAGCACGCTCCAGACGATCCGGAAGCGGCTCGCGCCCATCGCCCGGGCCGCCTCGACGACGGCCGGGTCCAACGGCACGTCCTGCGGGACGCCGTGCACGAACCGGGCGGTCGCCGGGTGCGACGGGCCCGTGCGCAGCACCAGGAGTTCGACGGCCTGGTCGGCACAGCGGCGCATCGCGTCGTCCAGGTCGGTGCCCAGCCCGGTGACGATCCACTGCCGCGGGGTCTGCGCCCACGGCGCCATCGGTGGCGGCGCCGGTTCGCGGGACAGCGACAGTCGCAGGGGTCACCTGCAGCGAGCCCTCCAGCGCGGTGAGCGCGATCTCCCCGTTGCCCAGGGCAAGATGCGTGTCGCCGAGGAAGAATCCCGCGCCGGGCGTCTGGACCGGGAGGAACAGAGACGTACCGGCCACGGGTTCGCGCAGGTCGATGTTGCCACCGAACGGGCCCGGCGGGATCGAGCTGCTCGCGTCGACCCGGCGGAGGTCGCGCCGCACAGCCCCAGGAACGGCCGGACGTCGATCAGCGCGCTGCCGCCGCGGTGGGTGAACCGGGCGCGGGTGCCGCTGCCCGGGTCCTGTTCGAAACGGCAGAACGCGCACTGCACACGCTGCCCGCCCGGTTCCGGGAAGCGGTCGGGCAGCGCTCCGCGGCCGTGCCGGGTGGAGATCACGCCGTAGGCCACCCGCGGCCGGAACTCGGGGAAGCCGACCGCAGCCAGTCCTCGGGGCGGGCGCCCGCCACGTGCACCGGGCCGAGGACGACGTGCGGCCCGGCCGTCGGCGGGCGGCGCAGGTCCGAGCGGGCCAGGGCCACCGCGTCGTCGAGGACGGGATCGGTGGGGACGCCGTGGCCGCCGAAGTAGCGGACCGGATCGCGGCCCTGGTCCTGATGGGCGTCGCGACCGCGCTGATCGGGCTGCTGCCGCCGTACGCCGCGATCGGCGTCGCTGCGCCGCTGGTGCTGGTGCTGGTGCGCATCCTGCAGGGCGTCGCGGTCGGCGGCGAGTGGGACGGCGCGGTGCTGCTCGCGATCGAGAACACGCCGCCCGGGAATCACGGCCTCCACGGCAGCGTCCCGCAGATCGGCCTGGGCCTCGGGCTCGCGCTGGGCACCGGGGCGTTCGTGCTGCTCGCCGAGTTCCTCGACGACGAGACCTTCCTGGCCTACGGCTGGCGGGCCGCGTTCCTGGTGTCGGTGCGGCTGGTCGTCGTCGGGCTCGCGGTGCGGCTGACGATCCTGGAGACCCCGGAGTTCCGGAAGCTGCAGGAGACCGGGATGACGACGAAGGTCCCCACCGTCGAGCTGCTCCGCACCCGGGTGCACCGCCGTGGGCTCGGCACCGGGATGCTCGCCCGCTGGGCCGAGGGCGCCGCGTTCAACACCTGGGGCGTCTTCGTCATCACCTACGCGCTGATGACCGGCACCCAGTCGGCGCTCTACGCGGAGCTGTTCGAGGCCGACGTGCGCTACACCGGACTGTCGCTGGTCTACCAGGTGTCCGGGATCTACGCCTCCGGCCTGACGCCGGCGATCCTGACCGCGCTGCTCGCCGCCGGGGCCGGGAGCCCCTGGATCGCCGGCGGCTACCTGGTCCTGACCGCGGTGATCAGCGTGGTGACGGTGTGGGTGATGCCGCGCTACATCGGCTGGCGTCCGGAATGGACACGCTCGGAACCCTGGTGAGCGCAGGACCCGGAACGCCACGAGCGGACCCCTCGTGGCCGGGGGGACGGCCACGGGAGGTCCGCTCGTGAGGGAGGGGGCGGCGGCACCCCGTGGGGAGCGCGGGGTGCGGCCCCAGGGTCGGGGCGGTGCTCAGACGTCGGCGGCCTGCTTCTCGGCGAACCGGCGCCACGCCGTCCACGCCACACCGGCGAAGAGCAGCAGGTAGAGCACCACGGTGATCGGGCTCGACACCAGCACGGCCGGGTCGTTGTCCGAGTTGCCCATCGCGTCGCGCAGCGAGTACTCGGCGAGCGGGCCGAGGATCACCGCGATCAGCACCGGCGCGACCGGGATGTCGTAGAGCCGCATCGCCAGCCCCAGCACGCCGAGCACCAGCATGATCACCAGGTCGACGGTGCTCGCGCCGGCCGCGTACACGCCGAACGCGGCGAACACCGCGATGCCCGCGTACAGGTAGGACTTCGGCACCCGCAGCAGCTGCGCCCAGAGCGGCGCGAACGGCAGGTTCAGGATCAGCAGCACGATCATCGCCAGGAAGAAGCCGGCGAGCAGCGCCCACACGATGTCCCCGGAGCGCTCCAGCAGCAGCGGGCCGGGCTGCAGGCCGTACTGCTGGAACGCGGCGAGCAGGATCGCCGCGGTCGCCGAGGTCGGCAGGCCGAGCGCGAGCAGCGCGCCCATCGCGGTGCCGGCGGTGGCGTTGCCCGCCGCCTCCGGCGCGGCGACACCCTCGATGGCGCCCTTGCCGAACGTCGGCTCCGGCTTGCGCCGGTCCAGGCGGCGCTCGGTGCCGTAGGCGAGGAACGTCGGCACCTCGGCGCCACCGGCCGGGATGACGCCGAACGGGACGCCGATCGCGGTGCCGCGCAGCCAGGCGGGCAGCGCCTGCCGGAACTCGGCGCGGGACAGCCACCAGCGTCCGGTCGGCATGACGGCCTTGGTCTCCTGGGCCCGGCCGACCTTCGCGGCCTGGCTGAACACCTCGCCCAGCGCGAGCAGCGACACCGTGATGACGACGATCGAGATGCCGTCGAGCAGCGGGGAGAAGCCGAACGAGAACCGCGGGCTCCCGGACGGCTGGTCGATCCCGATCAGCGCCAGGGTGAGGCCGATGGCGAGCGCGGCGACACCGCGGATCGCGGAGTCGGCGACCACCGCGGAGATCGCGACGAACGCGAACACGGCCAGTGCCAGGAACTCGGCCGGGCCGAACCCGGTGGCGAGCTGCGCGAGGGTGGGCGCGAAGAACACGACCAGCGCGGAGGCGACCATGCCGCCGATGAACGCGCCGATCGCGCCGGTGGCGAGCGCCTGTGCGGCCTTGCCGCGCAGGGCCATCCGGTGGCCCTCGAAGGTGCTGGCGATCGCCGTGGAGTTGCCGGGCGTGTTCATCAGGAAGCCGGCGATCGAGTCGCCGAACAGCCCGCCGAAGTAGATCCCGGTGAACATGATCAGCGCGCTGGTCGGGTCCAGGACGAAGGTCAGCGGCAGCAGCAGCGCCACCGCCATCGCCGAGCCGAGGCCGGGGAGCACACCGACCGCGGTGCCCATCAGGGCGCCGAGGAACACGAACAGCAGCGCGGACGGGCTCAGGATGTCGGCGAAACCGCCGAGCAGGTTGGACAGCTGTTCCATCGCTCAGAACCCCCCGACGAACCCGCTGGGCAGCGAGATCCCCAGCAGGGCGCTGAACACGACCTGAACCGCGGAGGAGACCGCCAGGCCACCGAGCACGATGCCCGGCCAGCGGCGGTTGCCCAGCGCCACCGCAACCGCGGTGAACAGGCCGGTGGCGGACAGGATCCAACCGAGGAACGGCAGGACGATGATGAACCCGGCGACACCGCCGACCGCGGTGAGCACGGCGGGCACGTTGACGCCCTCGGGCGCGGCCGGACCGGCCTCGCCGGAGTCCCCGGCGGAACCGTCGGCGGTGCCGGCGGCGGGGGGGTCGTACTCGGGTCGCGGGCGGAGGATGTCGAACGCGAGCAGCGCGGCGACGACGAAGCAGAGCACCGCCACGATCCACGGCATGGTGGTCGGGCCGAACAGGCCGCCGTCGCCGACGACCTCCATCGTCACGGTGCCGTAGACCAGGAAGATCCCCAGTCCGGCGAGGATGGCGGGGACGACCAGGGCGCCCCTCGACAGATGTGCAGGACGGCCGCTCATGCCAATCCCAGCTCCTTCAGAAGGTCGTCGATCCGGGTCTGCTCGGTCACGAGGAACTTCTCGAAGTCCTCGCCGTAGATCTCGCTGCGCACCCACCGGTTGCGTTCGACGGCCTCCGACCAGGACTCGGTGGCGACCATCTCGCGGGCGATCGCCTCGAGCTCGGCCCGCTCGTCCGGGGTGATCCCGGCCGGGGCGACCAGGCCGCGCCAGTTCACGAGATCGACCTGCGGGAACCCGAGCTCGTCCATGGTGGGGGCGTCGACCCCGGTCAGCCGCTCGGGCGAGACGACCGCCAGCACCCGCAGCTGGCCGGACTCGACCAGGTCGCGGAAGTCGTTGTAGCCGGAGACGCCGACGCCGACGGTGCCGGCGGCGGTGGACAGCAGGCTGAGCGTGAGCTCACCGCCGCCCGGGTGCGGGGTGTAGACCATGTTCTCGACCGGGATGCCGCGGGCCTGCGCGAGCTGCGCGGCGACCATGTGGTCGATGCCGCCGGCGGATCCGCCGCCGATCGGCAGTGCGGCCGGGTTCGACTCCCACGCCACGAGCATGTCCTCGAGCGTGCGGAACGGTGACGCCGCGGGGACGGCGATCACCTCGAAGTCCTCGGCGAGCCGGGCGATCGGCGTGGTGTCGGCCAGGCTCAGCGGGCTGCCGGACTGGCTGATCCCGCCGAGCATCACGGTGCCGGTGACCATCATGGTGGTCTCCTCGCCGGCGAGCCCGGCCAGCTGGTTCAGGCCGATGGTGCCGCCGGCGCCCGGGATGTTGACCACCTGGACGGTGTTCACGATGTTCCCGGTGCGCATGGCCTGCTGGGACTCGCGGGCGACGAGATCCCAGCCGCCGCCCGCCGCTGCGGGGGCGATCATGGTGAGGTTGGAGCGCGCCGCCTGACCCTCCCCGGACCGGGCGGCGTCGGCGAAGGCGGTCACCGCGAGTGCGGCGACGAGTACGATTCCCAGGGCTGCGATGACCTGCCGTCGTGGCATGGCGGGAACGGTAATCACAGGTATGGGCCGTTACCAATGTCCGGCTTCGATAACTCTATGTCCGCTGCGAACACAATGAACTTTTCCGGGTTTCTCCCCATTCCGTGGTTAGGGTCGGCGCCGTCCGCACGCGCTTGATGGGGAGCGACATGACGATCTGTGTGGCCTACGGCCCGACGCCCGAGGGGACCGCCGCGCTGGACCTCGCGGTCCGCGAGTCCCGGCTGCGGGGTGCGAGGCTGGTCGCGCTCGCGACCGAGCACCAGGAGCGGTTCGAGAACGACACCGAGCCCGACGACGGCGGGCCGCTGCGGGACCGGGTGGAGTCCCGGCTCGCCGCGCTGCGCGCCGACGGCGACCCGGAGACCGACGTCCAGGTGATCGACGACGGCGGCGACGCGGCCGAGGCGATCCTGGACCTGGCCGCGGCGGCGGGGGCGTCGCTGCTCGTCGTCGGGGTCCGGCGGCGCAGCCCGGTCGGCAAGCTGCTCACCGGCAGCGTCGCGCAGCGCATCATCCTCGAGTCGCCGGTGCCGGTACTGGTCACGCACGCCGCCCGATAGGCCGGCCTTTCGCAGGTCAGGCATACCTCACCGGATGTCTGACGGGTCACGGAACGGCATGCGGGCGGGCGGTTCGGGGCATACCGGAACCGAGACCGGCGTTGCACCCCGTGTAGGCGGGAGACCCCCGCCGGTGCTCGTTCCGGACCGACGCGAAAGGAGCCGTGCGAACCATGGCCACCCCGATCACCAGCCCGCTCGACGACGGTGCCCGCGACATCACCGGTCGCGTGCTGCAGGAGACCCTGGTCGATCTCGTCGACCTCTCCCTGGTCGCCAAGCAGGCGCACTGGAACCTCGTCGGCAAGCAGTTCCGCGACATCCACCTGCACCTCGACGAGCTCGTCGACCTGGCCCGCGAGCACGGCGACAACGTCGCCGAGCGCTCCGCCGCCATCGGCGTCGCCCCGGACGGCCGGGTGCGGACCGTCGGCCGTGACACCGGCCTCCCGGAGTACCCGGAGGGCTACGTGTCCGACGCCGACACCGTGCTGGCCGTCTCGGCGACCGTCGACGTCGCCGTCGACCGGCTCCGCCCGCGCATCGAGCAGGCCGGCAAGGCCGACCCGCTCACCGAGGACCTGCTCATCGAGCTGGGCCGCGCGCTGGAGGAGGCCCGCTGGATGTGGCAGGCGCAGGCCGCCGGGTACCGCGGCGAGGCCTGATCCCGATCACCGGCCCCGGACACCGCACGGTGTCCGGGGCCGATCGGTGTCCGGGGCCGGTCAGCGGGCGACCGCGGCGGTGGCGGCGGCGACGCTGGCCCGCCAGATCGCCATCGCCGACCACAGCACGAACACCTGCACCGGCAGCGCCAGCGCGGCGGGCAGCTGCGCGGCGTAGGAGGGGCGCAGCGCGCCGGTCCGCCACACCCGGCCGGCCTCGTTCGCCGCGTCCGCGGTGGTGAGCAGCGCGAACCGGCGGCCGATCCCGGAGCCGGCCATCCGATAGGTGAGGTCGCCGACCTCGACGTTCCAGTGCGGCGTCGACAGCGGGCCGTACGGGTGGTCGACGGTGCGCAGGATGTGCGCGCGGATGTCGCCCTCCAGCGCGAACCGGGCGACACCCTCCGAGCGCAGCGCGTAGGGATGGCCGTCGATGACCAGGTCGCGATGCGGTTGCCAGGTCCGGGCGGTCCAGCCGGTGACCGGTCGGCCGTCCTGGGTGACCTCGTAGCGGACGCTGAACAGCCGCACCCGGGTGGACGACGCACGCAGCACCTCCTCAGCCTGCCACCACCCGGCCGGTTCCGGCAGGACCGGATCGACGCTCACCCGGCCGGGAATGCCGCGGCCGCCGGATTCCGTTGGCACTGCTCAGTACCTGAGTGAACCCGAGGAGCGTCGTGCACCGGATCCGCCTGTCCCCGCCGGTCGCCTTCGCCGTGGTCGCGGCGACCTTCCTGTGGTTCCTGGCCGCGTCGTCGGCACCGTCCCCGCTCTACGTCGTCTACCAGGAGCGGTTCGCTTTCACCGAGTTCACCCTGACCGCGGTGTTCGCGGTCTACGTGCTCGCGCTGATCGCCGCGCTGCTCGTCGTCGGCGCGCTGTCCGACCACGTCGGCCGCACGCCGGTGCTGCTCGGCGCGATCGCGCTGGAGATCGTCGCGCTGGTGCTGTTCCTGCTGGCCGACGGGGTCGGCTGGCTGCTGGCGGCCCGGATCGTGCAGGGGATCGCGACCGGTGCGGCGACCGCGACCCTGCCGGCGACCATCGTCGATCTCGCGCCGCGACCCGAGCGGGCCGGCCTGGTCAACGGCACCGCGCCGCTCGCCGGGCTCGGGCTCGGCGGGCTCGCGACCGGCGCGCTCGTCGAGTTCGCCCCCGCCCCGACCCGGCTGGTCTGGGTGCTGCTGCTCGGCGGCCTGCTGGTGGCCGCGCTGCTGATCGCGCTGATCCCGGAGACGGTCACCCGCCGGCCCGGCGCGCTCGCGTCGCTGCGCCCCCGGCTCGCGGTGCCGAAGCGGGTCCGGCCCGGGTTCGTGGCGATCGTCCCGACCCTGGTCGCGAGCTGGTCGCTGGGCGGGCTGTACCTGTCACTCGGCCCGTCGGTGGTGATCGGGCTGTTCGGGGTGCGGAACCACCTCGTCGGTGGGCTGGTGGTCGCGGCGCTGTGCCTGACCGGCGCGGCGAGCGCCTACGTGCTGCGGCACCGGGCGCCGGCCCGGGTGCTGGCACCGGCCGCGCTGCTGCTCGGGCTCGGCACGCTGGTCACCCTGGCCGGGACGCTCGCCGGGCTGCTCCCGGTCGCGACCGCCGGGACCCTGGTGGCCGGCGTCGGGTTCGGGTCGGCGGCCTACGCGACGTTCGGGACGCTGGCCGCGCTGGCCACCCCGCACGAGCGCGGCGAGCTGTTCGCCGCCACCTACAGCCTGGCCTACCTGGCGTTCAGCGTGCCCGCGATGCTCGCCGGGGTGGCGGCGACGGCCGTCGGGCTGCGGCCGACCGCGCTGGTCTACGGCGGCGTGGTCGTCGGCCTGGCGGTGGTCGCGGCGGTGCTCGCCCGGCGTGTCCCCGCGTCCGCCACCGGGGAACGGGTTCCCGCGACGACCCGCACCGGGTGATCGGCGGGTGGCGGCGCCGCGGACGCTGAGCTGTTCGTCTGAATTGCGTTACTCCCTTCGACGGTCGACGCGCACGGTGGACCACTCGTCGTTCCACGGACGGTGAGCGTGTGTCACGGGTTGTGAGTGGGATGTCCGGCGTGATTACCGTGTCGGCCCGTTCGAACCGCTCCCCGACGCACGGAGGTACGACCCCATGGCAGGACGCCACCGGAAACCCACCCCGACCGGCCGGCGCGCCGCCCGGATCGGCGCGCTGACCGCGATGGCGGCCGCCCCGCTGGGCTTCGTCGGCACCGCGGTCGCGGCCCCGTCGTCGCCGTCGGCCCCGTCGGTCGAGCAGACCGACACCTGGGACCAGCTGGCGCACTGCGAGAGCACCGGGAACTGGGACGCCGACACCGGCAACGGCTTCACCGGTGGGCTGCAGTTCACGCCGTCCACCTGGGAGGAGTTCGGCGGCACCCAGTACGCGGCGAGCGCCGATGAGGCGTCGAAGTCCCAGCAGATCGCCGTCGCCAAGAAGGTCCAGGACCAGCAGGGCTGGAAGGCGTGGCCCGCCTGCACGAAGAAGCTCGGCTGGCGCTGAGCGGGCAGACTCGGGGGATGAGCGTCGATCTCGACATCGTCCGCCGGATCGTGGCGGCGGACAGCGGACTGTGCACCGTCGCCGTCGTCCGGCCCGACGGCAGCCCGCACACCTCGCTGGTGAACGCCGGCGTCCTCGACCATCCCGTCTCCGGTGACCCGGTGGCGGCCTACGTGACCTACGGCCCCGTCAAGCTGCGGGCGTTGCGTGCGCGACCCGCGACGTCGCTGCACTGGCGGGCCGGCTGGAAGTGGGCCGCCGTCGAGGGGACCTCGGAGATCGTCGGGCCGGACGACCCGGTCGAGGGCGTCGACGTCCCGCGGCTGCTGCGGGACGTGTTCACCGCCTGCGGCGGGATCCACGGGGACTGGGCGGAGTACGACCGGGTGATGGCCGAGCAGCGGCGGGCCGCGGTGCTGGTCACCCCGGTGCGGGTGCTGGGGAACTTCTGAGCGGGGGGCCGTTCGTCGGTCAGCCCGGACGCAGGTGGAGCCTGCTCGACAGGCCGGTCAGGGCGGCGACCTCGTCGGAACGTCGCTCGCGCGCTCCCGGCGGGTGATCGGGGACCGCGGCGTGGATCAGGACGTCGGCGTTGGACACCAGCTCGTCGGCCCGCCCGGGGGAGAGCATCGGCTCCGTGAGCCGGCGCGACCGGGCGGCAGAACTGGGTCGGACACCGCCCGCCCCGCGGCTCCCGGTGCCCGACCGCGACCCCACCGGAACCGCCCGCACACGGGCGTCGTCCAAGCCGTATGACTCCCAACGGGGACGGTCCGTGATGACCTCCTACGCCCACGACCCGACCGCGTCCGTGATCGTCGCGACCTGGCCCACCGGCGACGGCACCGTCGCCGCCCGGATCGCCCGCGTCCCCCGCAGCTGGGACGCCGTGCACGCGCGCCGCGCCGCCGGACTGCTCACCCGGCTCTCCGAGCTGCTCTGGTCGGCCTACGCCGAGGACGAGGCGATCTCGATCCAGCCGTTCGGGCTGGTCGAGGCGGTCCGCTTCCCGGAGTTCCCGCCCGTCGACCCGGCCCGCATCCCGGAGGAGCGCGACCGGATCGCGCACACCCTGGGTCGCGTCGTGGCCGTGGCACCGGGCCGCGCCTTCGCCGACGCGGTCGTCGACGAGGTCCGGGCCGAGATCGAGGCCGTCCTCGACGCCGACGCGGGCGACCTCACCGGGCGTTCCGCCCAGGCCGTCACGCACGTCCGGATCGGGGTGCCCGCCGAGCAGCTGACGCTCGCCCACCGCATCCTGCACGAGGATCCGCTGGGGGCGTGGCGGCTGCTGAGCGAGGTCGAACCGACCGCGGCGGCGATTGCCGCGCTGCGCTGGCTGCGCGCCGCGGCCGCGCAGGTGTCGGCCGTCGTCGGGCATCCGGTCGCCGACGTCGTCGCGCTGGCCGAGGCGATCGACCACGAGGATCTGACGGTCACCCGGCACGTCCTGCAACCCGGTCACGGGGAACCGGTGGACGACACCGAGCTCGTCCGGGACCTGCTGCAGGAGGCGGTCCTGGCGGGCCGGGGCCTGTTCGTCGTCTGCCCGGACGCGGCCACCGGCGACGGCACCGGGCACCGGATGCTGCGGACCGTGTTGGATCCGGCCGAGCCGGGGCCGTTCCTGGTCGAGGGGTTGCTGCGCGGCATCCACGGCTGCTTCCGGGTGTACGCCGACGAACTCACCACCCGGGCGTCCCCGGGGCCGCCGCCCGGGCCGGAGCTGCGGCTGCGGTTCACCGCCGAGCTCCGGCGGGCGGTGTTTCCTGCTTGACGATCCCCGTTTCGTCCCGCTCTGCTGGTGTTCGGGGGATTCACGAGGGGGAGACATGACTGTCGAGGGGGGACGCCCACGCCTGACCGGCCCGGTCGGGCTGACCGGGCGGGCACCGGCGCCGGACCTGGCGCGGGGCTTCATGCTGTTGCTGATCGCGCTCGCGAACACGCCGTTCTACCTGTACGGCCGCGCGCACTCGCTCACCGGCTTCCATCCGGTGGACGGCTCGGTCGCGGACCGGATCGTGCAGGCGGTGCTGATCACGGGCGTCGACATGCGGGTGTACCCGATGTTCGCGTTCCTGTTCGGCTACGGCCTGGCCGTGATCTACCGGCGGCAGGGCGAGAACGGGGTGCCGGAGCGGGAGGCGTTCCGGCTGCTGCAGCGGCGCAACCTGTGGCTGCTGGTGTTCGGGTTCGTGCACGCGCTGCTGCTGTGGGGCGGTGACGTGCTCGGCGCCTACGGCCTGTGCGGGCTGGTGCTGGTGTGGCTGTTCGTCCGGCGGGCGGACCGGACGCTGCTGGTGTGGGCCGGGATCGGCACCGCCGTGCTGTTGCTGCTCGCGATGCTGTCGGTGCTCGGCGCCCTGGCCACGCTGTCCGCCGGGACGGCGGCGCAGGCCACCGGCGGGATCCCGGACTTCGTGACCGCCTCCGCGTCGTCGGAGGGCGTGCTCGCCGCGATGGGGGCGCGGATGCTGCTGTGGCCGTTCATCGTGCTGGTGCAGGGACTGCTGGGGCTCGCGGTGCCGGTGGCGATCCTGCTCGGCTTCTGGGCGGCCCGGCGCCGGATCCTGGAGCGGCCGGGGGAGCACCGCCGGCTGCTGTGGATAACCGCGGTCGGCGGGATCGCGATCGGCTGGCTCGGCGGGCTCCCGCACGCGCTGGCGCACGTCGGCGTGCTCGGCGGTCTGGACCAGGTCATGTGGGTGTTCTCCACCACCCAGATGGTCACCGGGCTGGCCTGCGGGATCGGCTACGTGGCGCTGTTCGGGCTGATCGGGGACCGGCTCTCCGGGCGCGAGCCCGGGCCGGTCGGCTTCGCGATCAGCGCGGTCGGGAAGCGGTCGCTGACCTGCTACCTGGGTCAGTCGGTGCTGTGCGCCCCGCTGCTCGCGGCCTGGGGGCTCGGGCTGGGCGCGGTGCTCGGCAGCGCGACGACGGCGCTGTTCGCGACCGGGGTCTGGCTGGTCACGCTGGCCTACGCGGTCGTGCTGGAGCGGCGGGGGAGCCCGGGCCCGGCCGAGGCGCTGCTGCGCAGGCTGGTCTACCGCACCCCGGCTCAGGGACGCGGCCGGTAGGCGCTCGGCGGCACCCCGTACGCGGCCCGGAACGCCCGGCTGAACCCGGCCAGGTCGGTGAAGCCGTTGCGCCGGGCGACCTGCCCGACCGGCGTCGCGGCGAGCCGCGGATCGGCGAGATCGCGGCGGGCCCGGTCCAGCCGGGCCCGCCGGATCCGCCGGGTCACCGACTCGCCGGAACCGGCGAACAACCGGTGCAGCTGCCGGGTGGAGACGAAGTGCGCCGCGGCGATCGACGCCGGGCCCAGGTCGGGATCGGCGAGGTGCTCGTCGAGGTAGCGCTCGACCCGGACCCGCAGGTCGGCGTGCGCCCGCTCACCGACGGCGGGCGGGGCCAGCTCACCGGCCAGCGTCCCGACCAGCCCGCCGACCTCGTCGGCGACCCGCACCGCGCCGGGGGCACTGAGCGACGGCGGATCGCGGACCAGGCCGCGCAGCACCCCGGCGACGACCGCCCCCAGGCCGGCCCGGGTGTCGAAGCGCCGCGCGGTGGCGGCCGCCGACTCGCCGCCGGTCAGGTCGATCGCGTCCCGCGGCCAGGTGAAGACCAGCAGCTCCCAGTCCCCGCCCAGCTGCCAGGCGAACGGCCGGTCCGTCTCGTAGAGGGTGAGCTGACCGGGATGCAGGACGGCCCGTCTGCCGTCCTGGTCGAGCACCGCGGTCCCCCGGGCCAGCATCCCGACCTGCAGGAACCGCCGGTCGTCCCGGTGGGCCAGCTGCGGGGTCCGCCGGCAGGTCTGCGGCACCGACGACACCCGGGAGACCTGCAGGTGGGCCAGCGTCGCGCTGTCCACGGCACCGGCGAACGATCCGCCGCGCCGCCGATCCGGGGCCACGTCGAGGGCGACGAAGTCGTGCCGCAGCGCCTCCCGCCACTCGTCGCAGCGCCGGGTCCGGGACGCGACCGGCGCCGCACCGGGGGACAGGACCACGGGCACCTCCGGATCGCTCGGCCGTCGACCCGAGTCCACCGCCCGGACGCCGCCGGGTCAATGCCTGTCGCCCAGTGGCAACAAACCGGCGCGCTGCGCGAAACGGGACACCGCCGCCGGGGCCGACGCTGGCGTCACCACCACCGGAGGAGTCCCGCGATGACCACCACCCCCGAGCTGCCGCTGATCGACCTGCACGGATCCGGAACCCGGCGCGCCATCTGCCCGCACGACTGTCCGGACGGCTGCGCGATGACGGTGACCGTCGAGGACGGCCGGGCCACCGCCGTCCGCGGCGACAAGGAGCACCCCTTCACCCGGGGCGGGCTCTGCGTGAAGGTCAACAACTACGTCGACCGGGTGTACAGCCCGGACCGGGTGACGACGCCGCTGCGGCGCACCGGGCCGAAGGGATCCGGCCGGTTCGAGCCGATCACCTGGGACGAGGCGCTGGGGACGATCTCGTCGACCTGGAAGCAGGTGATCGACGAGCACGGGCCCGAGGCCGTCATGCCGGTCAGCTACCTCGGCACCCAGGGCACGCTGAACGGGCTCAACGTCGGCGACCCGTTCTTCAACCGGATGGGCGCCACCGTCAGCGAGCGCACCTACTGCGACTCCGGCGCGTCCACCGCGTACGTGATGAGCGTCGGCCCCACCGCGGGCGTCGACCCGGAGAGCCTCGTGCACTCCCGCTACATCGTCATCTGGGCGTGCAACATGGTGTCCACCAACCTGCACCTGTGGCCGTTCGTGGCGCAGGCGCAGCGCAACGGCGCGAAGGTCGTCGTGATCGACCCGGTCAAGCACCGCACCGCCGCCCGCGCCGACTGGCACATCCCGATCCGCCCCGGCACCGACGGCGCGCTCGCGATGGCGCTGATCCACGTGATCGTCACCGAGGGGCTGACCGACCGGGACTACGTGGAGCAGCACACCCTCGGCGTCGACGAGCTGACCGAGCGGGTCCGCGACTGCACCCCGGAGTGGGCCGAGGCGGAGACCGGGATCCCGGCCGACGACATCCGCACGCTGGCCCGCGAGTACGCGGCCGGGCAGCCGTCGATGATCCGGATCGGGGTGGCGATCGAGCGGCACCCCGGCGGCGGCTCCACCGTCCGGGCGATCTCCTGCCTGCCCGGGCTGGTCGGGGCGTGGCGCAAGCCGGGCGGCGGGCTGCTCGCGCTGCCGCTGTGGGCGTTCCCGGTGAACTGGGACGCGCTGTCCCGGCCCGAGCTGCGGCCCGAGGGCACCCGGATCGTCAACCAGTTCCATCTGGGACGGGCGCTGGCCGGGGAGATCGACGGGCCGCCGGTGCAGGCGCTGATGGTCTACAACTCGAACCCGGTCGTCGTCTGCCCGGACCAGGAGAAGGTGCTCGCCGGGCTGGCCCGCGACGACCTGTTCACCGTCGTCTCCGAGCAGTTCCTCACCGACACCGCGCTGTACGCCGACATCGTGCTGCCCGCGACGACCCAGCTGGAACAGACCGACATCATGTTCTCCTGGGGGCACTTCTACATCGGGCTGAACCGGCCGTCGATCCCGCCGGTCGGCGAGGCGATCAGCAACGTCGAGCTGTTCCGGCGGCTGGCCGCCGCGATGGGCTACGACGACGACTGCTTCCGGATGACCGACGACGAGCTGATCGCCGCCGCCTACGACTGGTCGGCGCCGGCACTCGAGGGCATCACGCCCGCGTCGCTCGCCGAGACCGGCTGGGCCCGGCTGAACCTGCCCGGCCCGGACACCTACGCCCCGCACGCCGAGGGCGGGTTCCCGACGCCGTCCGGCCGGCACGAGTTCCTGTCCGGCGCCGCCGCCGGCGGCGACTTCGTCCTCCCGCTGTTCCGGCAGGGCTCGAACGAGTTCCAGCCCGGCGGCGTCGTCGATCCGCTGCCCCGCTACGTGCCGCCGGTCGGCACCGACGGCGTGCACCCGCTGTCGCTGATCTCGCCGAAGTCACACGCCTACATCAACTCCAGCTTCGCGAACCTGCCCGCCCAGCAGCGGGCGCAGGGCGAGCCGTCCGGCTGGCTGCACCCGGACGACGCCGCCGACCGCGGGCTGGCCGACGGCGACCTGATGCGGGTGTTCAACGACCGCGGCGAGATCCTGGTCCGGGCCGTCGTCACCGCCGACGTCACCCGCGGCGTGGTGATGGCGAACATGGGCGCCTGGCGCGCGCAGACCAAGGGGCAGGCGACGGTGAACGCGATCAACCCGACCGGGTTCGCCGATCTCGGCCACGCACCCACCTTCTCCGACACCAAGGTTCAGGTGGAACGCGCGTAGCCGGCGACGGCGCTCATCAGCAGCGACGCCGCCGCGAGCAGCGCGAGCGCCACCGGCAGGCCGACCACCGGGGCGAACCCGCCGATCGTGGCGGCGCCGACGCCGGCACCGGTCAGGAAGCACAGCGTCGCGACCCCGATCGCGCCGCTGCGCCGGTCGTCGGGCACGGCGTCGCCGACGGCGGCGATCATCGCGGGCTGGCCGGTGCCGAACGCCAGCGTCACCAGCATCGGCGCCACCGCCAGCAGCCACGGCAGGTGCCAGGTGACGCCGGCGACGGCGACGAGCAGGCCGACCGTCGTCGTCGCGCAGGCCGCGGTGAGCGTGCGCCGGGCGCCGATCCGGGACTGCAGCACGGCCGACAGCGCCGGGCAGGCCAGCGCGACGACCGCCGCGGGGACCAGCACCAGGCCGGTGACCAGCGGCGTCCAGCCGCGCTCGGCCAGCTCCAGCGGGATGCCCAGCAGCAGCGCGAACCAGGCGGCCGGGACGACCGCGGCGCACACCGCGCTGCGCACCACCGCCGGGTTCCGGATCACCGCGCGGGGCAGGAACCCGTCGGGCCGGCGGCGCACCCAGGCCGCGGTCGCCGGGACGCCGAGGGCGAGCAGCGCCGCGCCGACCACCGCGGCGGCCGTCCCGGCGCTCGGCGACTGGACGAGTAGCACCAGCCCGGTCACCGCGGTCGCCACGATCACCGCGCCGACCAGGTCCGGCCGCACCCCGTCGCCGCGGACGGCCGAGCGCCGCCACAGGTAGGGCACGGTGAGCAGGCCGATCGCCGGCAGTGCGACGGCCGCCCGCCAGCCGCCCGCCGTGGTCAGCGCGCCGCCGATCAGCGGGCCGAGCGCGGACAGCAGCGCCGAGGTGCCGGCCAGCCTGCCCAGCGCGCCGCCCCGCCGGTCCGCCGGCAGCCGGGCGCTGAGCAGCGCCGCCGCGAGGACCGGGACCGACGCCGCCCCGAGGCCCTGCACCACCCGGGCGGCCATGAGCACCCCGAAGTTCGGGGCCAGCGCCGCCGTCAGCGCTCCGAGCCCGAGCAGTGCGATGCCGGCGCAGAGCGGGCCGCGGATGCCGACGGCGTCGGCGAGGCGCCCGTGCACCGGGGTCGCCACGGCCAGCGCGACCGTGTACCCGGTGACCATCCAGGTCGAGGCCGCCGTCGTCACGTCCAGTTCGGCGGCCAGCTGCGGCAGCGCCACCGTCACGCCGGAGGTGGACATGCCGGCCAGGCCGAACAGCAGCCCCAGCACCACCGCGAGCAGTCCGGTGCGGGCCGGGGAGGTCGTCGTCACCGACCGATCCTCATCCACGCCCCCGACAGTTGCATGCCGGTTCCGGTGTTGGATGTTCGGGATGACGATCAGGGATGCCACAGCCGAGGACGCCGACTCCTGCGCGACGATCTACGCGCCGTACGTCCGGGACACCACGATCAGCTTCGAGACCGAGCCGCCCGGGCCGGTCGAGATGGCCGAGCGGATCGCCGACGCGCAGCAACGACACGCCTGGCTGGTCGCCACCGACGACGAGGGCCGGATCGTCGGCTACGCCTACGGGGCACCGTTCAAGGCCCGCGCGGCCTACCGCTGGACCTGCGAGGTCAGCGTGTACCTGGAGCCCGGCGCCCGCGGCCGGGGCACCGGGCGGGCGCTGTACGAGGCGCTGCTCGCCCGGCTCGCCGAGCGGGGCCTGGCCGTCGCCGTCGCGGTGATGACGCTGCCGAACGAGGCGAGCGAGGCGTTGCACCGCGGCCTCGGGTTCACCGAGGTGGGAGTGTTCGAGGGGGTGGGGTGGAAGCACGACGGCTGGCGGGACGTCGTGTGGTACCGGCGGTCGCTGGGTGGGGAGCCGGGTAGGGGTCCGGGCGGGGGCTGAGCGGGCCGGGCGGGCCGGGTCGCCGGCACATCGCCGCAGGTCAGGGCTTTGCGATTGCGAACGATTGCTCGACATCGAATGTATGTTCGAGTAGTCTCGGTTCCATGACCGCGGTCCACGACCCTCCACTCCCGACCGACATCCCCGATGTCGACGAGCCCGGATTCCCACGGATCGATCTCGCCCTCATCCAGCTCGTGATCGAGCACGCCGCCCGCGCCACCGAGCCGTCCGGAAACGCCGAGCCGTCCGGAAACGCCGGGCCGTCGCGCTGCACCGAGGCGGAGCTGATCGACCAGATCCAGCAGATCGAGTCCCTGCAGAACTGTGTCGCCGCGCTGCAGGCGTCCCGGATCCGCGCGTTCGCCCGCGAGCACGTCGGCAACGGCATCGCCGCCGGGCGCACCGATCCGGAGCGCCTGGAACGGGGCGCGGTCGCGCAGGTCGCGCTGGCCTGCCACACCTCGCCGGCCGAGGCGCGGACGCGGATACGGGCCGCCCGCGACCTGCGGGCGGGGCTCGACCACGTCCGGGAGGCGTTCACCTCGGGGCGGCTGAGCGCCACCAAGGTCGCGACGGTGGTGGCCGCGTGCTCCGATCTCGATCCCGCCGAGCGCGCCCGGGTCGACGCCCGGCTCGCGCTGCACGACCTGGGCCGCCTCGGCATCGGGCGGCTGCGTGATCTCGCCCGCCGGCTCGCCGCCGAGATCGCACCGGAGAAGTTCCGGGCCCGGGTCGAGGCCGCCCGCGCGGAGCGCCGCGTCACGCTGCGCCCGGCACCGGATGCGATGGTCTACCTGACCGGGTACCTCCCCGTCGAGCAGGGGGCGGCCTGCCTGGCCGCCCTGCAGAAGGCGTTCGTGCAGGTCTCGGCCGATCCCGCGCCGCTGACCCGCAGCCGGGGGCAGGTGCTGGCCGGCACCCTGGTCGAACGGCTCACCGGCCGGTCCACCGCCACCGAGGTCGACGTCGAGGTCCAGGTCGTGGTGCCCGTCGAGGCCCTGCTCGATCCCGGCTCGCCGCTGCCCGCCGAGATCCCCGGCCACGGCCCGGTCCCGGTCGAGCTGCTCGCCACCACCACCGGCCGGAAGACCGTGCGGCGGCTGCTCACCCGGGCGGGCACGGTGATCGGCGGGGAGTCACGCCGCCGCACCTTCACCGGGCTGCTCGCCGAGCTGGTCCGGGCGAGGGACGGCAACCGGTGCACCGAGCCGTACTGCGACGCACCGATCCGGCACGTCGACCACATCCGGCGGGTCGCCGACGGTGGCCGCACCACGCTCGACAACGGGCGCGGCACCTGCGAGTTCCACAACCACGTCCGCGAGCAACCCGGGTGGCGGGTCGTGGGGGGGCCCCCCCCCCGGCGGCCCCCCCCCCCCCCCCCCCCCCCCCCCCCCCCCCCCCCCCCCCCCCCCCCGCGCGCCCGGGGGGCCCGCCCCCCCCCCCCCCCCCCCCCCCCCCCCCCCCCCCCCCCCACGCCGACCGGGCACACCTACCTCACGCCTTCTCGAGCTCCGAATGAAGCTTGAGCACGGTCTGCCCGTCGTCCTGCGCCAGGACGTAGGCGGGATTGTCCTCGGTGCCGTTGCGGGACTGGACACTGCCGTTGATCGTGCGCTCGATGCGGTCGGTGGCCCAGTCGGCGACGGTGCCCTCCGGCCGGCCGTTGCCCCAGTTCCACGCGACCCGGGTGCCCTTGGCGAACTTCCTCGTCATGGCGGCGGATACCCGGCTCGCGGACAGCTACACCCAGGGGCGTCGTCACCAGATCCGGACGCGCCGGCCCGGCTCGGTGAACAGGGCGTCGTCCTCGGTGACCCCGAACGCCTCGTGGAAGGTGTCCAGGTTCGTCACGACCGCGTTGCAGCGCAGGTCCGGCGGCGAGTGCGGGTCGGTCGCGAGCCGGCGGATCGCCTCGGCGTGACGGGTGACGGCCCGCCACACCTGGGCCCAGCCGAACAGCACCCGCTGCTCGCCGGTCAGCCCGTCGATCACCGGCGGCTCGCCGCCCTCGTTGGCGATCGCGTAGGCCTTCAGCGCGATGGTCAGGCCGCCGAGGTCGCCGATGTTCTCGCCGACGGTGAGCGCGCCGTTGACCTTGTGGTCGGGCAGGCCCTTCGGTGACAGCGCCGAGTACTGGTCGATCAGCATCTGCGCGCGCGACTCGAACTCCTTCCGGTCGGCGGTCTCCCACCAGTCGGTCAGGTTGCCGTCGCCGTCGTAGCGGGAGCCCTGGTCGTCGAAGCCGTGGCCGATCTCGTGCCCGATCACCGCGCCGATACCGCCGTAGTTGGCGGCGTCGTCGGCGTCGGCGTCGAAGAACGGGGGCTGCAGGATCGCGGCCGGGAAGACGATCTCGTTGAGCCGCGGGTGGTAGTAGGCGTTGACCGTCTGCGGGGTCATCAGCCATTCCTGGTGGTCCACCGGCCCGCCGAGCTTCGAGTACTCGTGGTCGTGCCGCCACTCCGCGGCCCGGCCCGCGTTGCCGAGCAGGTCGGCCGGGTCGATCTGGAGGGCCGAGTAGTCCTTCCACTTCTCCGGGTAGCCGACCTTCGGGGTGAACTTGCCGAGCTTGTCCAGCGCCCGCTCGCGGGTCTCCGGGCTCATCCAGTCCAGGGTGGTGATCGACTGCCGGTAGGCCTCGACGACGTTGGCGACGAGCTCCTCGATGCGCTCCTTCGCCTTCGGCGGGAAGTGCCGCTCCACGTAGATCTGCGCGACCGCCTCGCCGAGCGCGCCCTCGACCAGCGACACGCCGCGCTTCCAGCGCTCCCGCAGCTCGGGGGTGCCGGAGAGGGTGCGGCCGTAGAACGCGAAGTCCTCCTCGACGAGCTCCGACGACAGGTGGTCGGCGCAGGCGGAGATGACGTGCAGTGCCAGCCACGCCTGCCACTGCTCGAGCGGCCGGTCGGCCCACAGCGCGCCGGCCTCGGTGACGAAGCTGGGCTGCCGGACGATCACCTCGTCGTAGGAGTGCGCCGGGACGCCGAGCGCGGCCTCCCACTCGGCCCAGTCGAAGCCGGGCGCGGTCTCGCGGAGCTGCTCGCGGGTGAGCAGCGTGTAGGTCTTCTCGGCGTCCCGGTTGGTGACGTTGTCCCAGCTCGCGGCGGCAAGCGCCGTCTCCAGCTCCATGACCTGCTCGGCGACCCGGGCGGGCTCGGCGAGCCCGACCAGCTCGGCGAGCCGCTGCAGGTGCTCGACGTAGGCGGCGCGGATCTCGGCGGAGCCGTCCTCCCGGTAGTACGCCTCGTCGGGCAGGCCCAGCCCGGACTGGTTGAGGTTCACCAGGTAGCGGGAGGAGTCCTTGAGGTCGGTGGCGATGAACTCGCCGAACAGCGCGGCCCGCCCCTCCCGCTGGCGGCGGCCCAGCACCGCGGCCAGCTCGGCCTTGCCGGTGGCGGCGTGGATCTCGTCGAGCAGCGGGCGCAGCGGCTCCACGCCGAGCTGCTCGACCCGCTCGGTGTCCATGAACGAGCGGTAGAGGTCGCCGATCCGGCGGGCGTCGGTGCCCGGCTCGGCGGAGCCCGCCGCGCATTCCTCGATGATCGCCCGCACCTGCTCCTCGGCGCGGTCGCGCAGCACCCGGAAGGCGCCGTCCTGTGCGCGGTCCTCGGGGATCTCGTGGGTCTCCAGCCACCGGCCGTTGACGTGGGCGAACAGATCGTCCTGCGGGCGCACCTCCGGGTCGACCCAGGTCAGGTCGAGGCCGGAGCGCCGGGTTCCCGGAGCGGGCTCGGTGGTCGTCATGTCCCCATCCTGCCTGCCGGGACCGACGGTTTCGAGGCGGCGGGAACCGCGCCGTGCCACGAAGATCGTGACGACCGACATGCGCGTGCGGTGTTTGGGCCGCCGGGGTCCCGTGCCGCCCCCGCCCGGGGTGACCGGACATCTCTCCGTCAGGTGGACACGAGGTTGTCCGGACCGGGGCCCCGGACGCAACATCGGGATCGTGACGATCCAGCTCGATGCGCCGGTCAGCCGGCCCCGGTCCACCCCCGCCGTCGATCTTCTGGAGGGTGAGCGGCTGCTGTGCCGCCTGCCCGGCGACGGGCCGGACCGACCGTACGAGCTGTTCACCGTCACCCCGCTCGGCCGCACCCTCGGTGCCGAGATCACCGGTGTCGACCTGCGCACGGTGCCGGACGGGGAGCTGCGCGCCGAGCTGCACCGGGCGCTGCTGGAGTGGAAGGTGCTGTTCTTCCCCGGCCAGGACCTGAGCAGCGCCCAGCAGCGCGCGTTCGGCCTGCTGTGGGGCGAGCTGGAGACCAACCCGATGCTCGACGCCGGCGACACCGCCGACGTCGTCCGCTTCGGTACCGGCGCGCGGACCTTCGAGAACATCTGGCACGCCGACACGACGTTCCGGGAGACGCCGGCGATGGGCGCGGTGCTGCGGATGGTGCAGGTCCCGCCGTTCGGCGGCGACACCCGGTGGGCCGACATGGCGGCCGCCTACGACAACCTGTCCGCCGGGGTGCGGGCCACGATTGACGACGCCGTCGCGGTGCACGACATGGTCCCGGGTTTCGCCCGTTTCCTGGACCCGGCGAAGATGGAGCGGCTGCAGGACCGGTTCCCGCCGGTCACCCATCCGGTCGTCCGGACCCATCCGGAGACCGGCCGCCGAACGCTGAACGTGAACGCGTCGTTCACCACGGAGATCGTCGGGCTGCCGCGGGCGGAGTCGGACGCGCTGCTGCGGCATCTGTTCGCGCAGGCCCACGTGCCGGAGTACCAGGTCCGGTACCGGTGGACCGAGGGCACGGTCGCGTTCTGGGACAACCGGGCCACCCAGCACTACGCGGTCGGCGACTACCACCCGCACCGGCGGGTCGCCGAGCGTGTCGCGATCGCGGGGGACCGGCCCGTCTGACCGCGGGCCGGTGGCGCCGTCAGGAGGCGGGGCGGCGCCACCGGCGGCGGCGGGGCCCCGGCTCGGGCTCCTCGGTCAGCGGCGCCGCGATCGCCAGCCGCCCGACCTGCTCGTTCAGCACGTTCAGGTGCACTCGGACGTCGTCGTGGGTGGGATCGAGGACCGCCTGCTCGGCGATCTCGGCGGCCTGGTCGACCGACTGCTTCAGCGACACCTTCGCCTTGTTCAGCCGGTTCGCGATCCGCTTCGCGGGCGGCTCGGTGATCCGGAAGCGGGCCGGTTCGATCGAGTCCCCGACGGCGGCGAGCCGGTGCACCGCCTCGAGCTCGGAGTCGAGCCGCTTGCCGATCTCGCCGAGCCAGGTCCGCACCTGCGTCGCACCGACCACGGCGGTGATCCGGTGGAAGCGGGTGACCTGCTCGGTGCAGTCGGTCACGTAGGCCTTCCAGTACCGCGACAGCGGCGCGGGCGGCGGCTCGGCCGCGGGTCGGAGCAGTGCCACGGGTACAGGGTGCCCGATGCCCGGTGCGCCCGGACACCCGCCTCGGCCCGGCCGGTCAGGGGATGCGGCCGTCCTTCGCCAGCACCGGGGCGTCGGCGACGACGGTGTCCGGATAGATCAGCCCGCTGCCGGTGTTGAGCACGACGACCTCCTCGTAGCCGTCCAGCAGGCCGGACTCGCGCATCCGGGTGGCCGCGGCGACGCAGGCCGCGCCCTCCGGGCAGATCCAGGTGCCCTCGTCCCGGGCCAGTGCGTGCTGGGCGGCCAGCAGCTCCTGGTCGGTGACGGCGACCGCGGTGCCGCCGGTGGCGTACACCGCGTCGAGCACCAGGAAGTCGCCGAGCGCCTTGGGCACGGTGATGCCGAAGGCGACCGTGTGCGGATCGGCCGGGGCCTCGGAGGTGCGCAGGCCGGCGTCGAACGCGTCGACGATCGGGGCGCACCCGGCCGCCTGCACCGCCACCAGCCGGGGCATCGGCCCGGTCAGCCAGCCCAGCTCGTGCATCTCCTGCAGCGCCTTGTGGATGGCGATGATCCCGACGCCGCCGCCGGTCGGGTAGAGGATGACGTCCGGTGCCCGCCAGCCGAGCTGCTCGGCGATCTCGTAGCCCATCGTCTTCTTGCCCTCGATCCGGTACGGCTCGCGCAGCGTCGAGGTATCCTGGTAGCCGGTGCGCCGGGCGACGGCGTCGGCGACCAGCCGGCCCGCGTCGCCGATCAGGCCGTCCACCAGGTACAGCTCCGCACCGGAGACGACGACCTCGCGGCGGGTGATCTCCGGCGCGTCGACCGGCATCGCGATCAGCGCTCCGAGCCCGGCCCGGGCGGCGTAGCAGGCCCAGGCGGCACCGGCGTTGCCGTTGGTCGGCATCGCGACCGCGCGCACGCCGAGCTCGGCGGCCCGGGAGACCCCGACCGCGGCGCCGCGCGCCTTGAAGGCCCCGGTCGGGACCAGGCCCTCGTCCTTCATCAGCAGCCGCGGCAGGCCGAGGCGGGCGCCGGCCCGGGGGAGCGGCAGCAGCGGCGTCATTCCCTCGCCCATGGTGACCACGTGCGCGGGGTCGCGCACCGGCAGCAGCTCGTGGTATCGCCACAGGTCCGGCGGGCGGGCCGCGATGTCGTCCGGGGTCACCAGGGTGCGGGCCCGGTCGAGGTCGTAGCGGGCGAGCAGCGGGGCACCGGCCGGGGATGTGCCCTGGACGACGTCGGCGTCGTGCCGGGTCCCCTCGCGGGAGCACTCCAGGTGGGCGAGCGTCGAGTAGTCGTGCACCCGCACAGGTGATCCGAGCGGGGCCGCCGGGGCAAGCCCGAACCGCCGATCGGGCGCGGACGAACGTCACTGCGAGCGGCGGCGGCCGAACGGCCGATGTCGGTACCGTCGAACGAGTCAGTGAATGTTCAACCATTGAGAGGTATGCCACATGCGCCCGCTCCCCGCGCCCGCGTCCGACATCGCCTTGTTGATCTCCCGTATCCTGCTCGGCGTCGTGCTCGTCGCGCACGGCGTCCAGAAGCTCGGCCGCGGTGTCGGTGGTGTCTCCGAGGGCTTCTCCGGCATGGGGATCCCGCTGCCGACGCTGTCCGCGCTGTTCGTCATGACCGTCGAGACCCTCGGCGGGATCCTGCTGCTCGCCGGTGCCGCGACGACCGTCGCCGGGCTGGCGACCGTGGTCACCATGGTGGGTGCCTACCTGTTCGCACACCTCGGGATCACCGTGTTCGTGTCCGACGGCGGCTGGGAGCTGGTCGGCGTGATCGCCGCGCTGGCCCTCGCGCTCGCCGCGACCGGCCCCGGCCGGTTCTCGGTGGACCATCTGCTGGCCGCCCGCCGCCGCGCGACCGCCGTGACCCGCGACCGGGCGGCGGCCCACCGGGCCTGACCGCGCACCCGGTCGCCGCGCGCAGCGGACGCGGCCGGGGGACGCTGGGCCCATGCCCGAGGGACACACGGTGCACCGGCTGGCCCGCCTGCAGCGGCGTCGCTTCGCGGGCCGGCCGGTCGCCGTCAGCAGCCCGCAGGGCCGGTTCACCACCGGTGCCGGGGCCGTCGACGGCCGGGTGCTCGACGGCGTCGACGCGCACGGCAAGCACCTGTTCCAGTACTTCGGCCCGGACACCGTGGTGCACGTCCACCTCGGGCTGTGGGGCCGGTTCGGGAACCGGCGGCGGCCCGAGACGCCACCGCGCGGGCAGGTGCGGATGCGGATCGTCGGCGACAGCCACTACGCCGACCTGCGCGGTCCGGCCGCCTGCGAGCTGCTCGACGACGCCGGGGTGGCCGCGCTGCGGGCCCGGCTCGGCGAGGACCCGCTGCGCGCCGACGCGGACCCGGAGCGGGTCCGGGACCGGTTCGCCCGGTCCCCGGGCACCGCTGGCCGCGCTGCTGATGGACCAGTCGGTGATCGCCGGCGTCGGCAACGTGTTCCGGGCGGAGACGCTGTTCCGCACCGGGCTCGACCCGATGACCCCGGCCCGCGAGCTCGACGACGACACGTTCGCCGCGCTCTGGGCGGACCTGTCCGCGATGCTGCGCGACGGCGAGCGGCGTGGCCGGATCGAGACGATCCTGCCCGCGCACGGCGACGGCCCGCCGGAGACCCCCGCCCGCGGCCCGGTCTGCGCGAGCGTCGTCTACACCTACCGGCGCACCGGCCGGCCCTGCCTGGTCTGCGGTACGCCGATCGCGCACCGTGCCGTCCGGGCCCGGAACCTGTTCTGGTGCCCCCGCTGTCAGGCCGGGAGCACCGTGTATCCGCTGGGTGATCGGTGATCGCCCGGAGTGGTGTCCGATCTGTCCCGCTCCGGGCGATACGAGTACCGTTGGAGCATGCTGTCGGCAGGGTCCCCGCGGGCCGGCGCGGACCGTCGTCCCGTGATCAGGTGGGACGTCGTGCTGTCCGGTGTCGCCCTGGCCCTGGCCGGGATGCTGGTCGCGCTGGGCGTGTTCGGCGGGGTCTTCCTGATGGCCTTCCTGGACTACTGCCCGCCGCAGACGTGCAGCTCGTCGCGGATCCTGGTCTCGGTGGCCGGATCGCTGGTCGTCGCGGCCGCGGCCGGGATCGCCGGGCTCGCGATGACCGTGCTGCGGATCGTCGAACGACGGCTGTCCTGGCCGTTCGCGCTGGTCACCCTCATGGTCGTGGCGACGGCGATCGGCTTCGGCGCGGCCGACTACACCTCGGCGATCGGCTACTGACCCCGACGCCGGCTCACCCGTCCCGGTAGCGCTTGCGGTTGTTCCACACGACGTTGCGGTCGAAGTGCGCGCGCCGCGTCTCGGCGCTCCAGCGGCCCATGAAGAAGCCCCCGACGCCGCCGAGCAACAGCAGCAGAATCGTCGCGATGTCCATCGTCGCCCCCCTGGTCACGCCGGACGAACCCCTCGCCGTCCGGTGTGTCCATGGTGCGCCGAATTGGGAAGACCCTATCAGGATTTCGTCGGTCCTGATGATCCGGAACGGGGCCTCCCGCGGAAGGCGAGCGCGACGGAGGCGGACATCACCATCATCGCCGCGACCACCCACAGCCCGGCCCGCGCGTCGCCGGTCAGATCGGCGAGCCGGCCGGTCACGAACGGCCCGACGAACCCGGACAGGTTGCCGAACGAGTTGACCAGGCCGATCCCGGCGGCGGCCCCGAAGCCGGTCATGAACGCGTTCGGCAGCGACCAGAACGGCGGGATCGCCGCGAACACCCCGATCGCGCAGACCGTCACGCAGGCCATCACCGCCGTCGGCGAGCCGGTGTAGAGGGCGCCGGCGATCGCCACCGCTCCCACCAGGGCCGGCACCGCGACGTGCAGCGCCCGCTTCCCGGTCCGGTCCGAGTGCCGGGCCCAGAGCACCATCGTCACCGAGGCGATCGCGTACGGCACCGCGGTGATCAGGCCGACCTCGATCAGCGTGTACTCGGTGCCGAACTGCTGCTCGAACCCGGCGATGATCTGCGGCAGGAAGAACGCGAGCACGTACAGCCCGAGCACGATGCCGAAGTACGCCGCCGACAACGCGATCACCCGGGGATCGCGCAGCGCCGCGAGGATCCCGCGGTCCTGCCCGGCGGTCGCCGTGTCCTCCGCCGCGATCGTCGCCTCCAGCGCGGCGGTCCGGTCGGCGGGTAGCCAGCGCGCCGCGGTCGGCCGGTCCGGCAGCAGCCACAGCACCGCGATGCCGAGCAGCACCGCCGGGATGCCCTCGACGAAGAACATGAACCGCCAGCCGGCGTCGAACCCCAGCGCGCCGTCGCCGATGGTGATCAGCCAGGTCGACAGCGGCCCGCCGGCCACCGACGACAGCGGCACCGCGAGGAAGAACAGCGCCACGATCCGGGCCCGGTCGGTCGAGTCCTCTCCGTTGCGCAACGCAAGATCTCGGGGGAGTGTCGACGACGATCGTCAGTTCTTCAACCAGGCGTACGCGGTCTGCCGGGAGATCCCGAGCGCCTCGGACATCGCGCGGATCTCGCAGCCGGCGTCCCGGCCGGCCCGCAGCAGCTCACGCTGCCGGTCCCGCAGCTCCGCCATCCGGGCCCCGGTCTCGGCCATCTCGGCGAGCAGCTCCTCCGCGGCCGCCGAGGTCCGGCGGTGCCCGGCGCCCGGCCGCGGGAACGCGCGGACCGCGGCGGCGTCCCACACCCGGCGGCCCGCGTCGTCCGGCGCCGGCAGCGGCGCGGGCGCCTGCCCGCGGCTCACGTAGGAGTTCCAGGTCCCCACCTGCACGCCCCACTGCTCGGCGCACTCGTCGGCCGTCCACGTCGTCACGTGCGGAGTGTCCCCGATCCGGTGCGCCCACCCGAAGGGGTGGGGCCACGGTGCCGGCGTCCTTGCAACGGTGGGCACCGTCACACCGGACAGGGAGGTCCAGCATGAGCCCGACGATGCGTGCGTTCGTCATGACCGAGGTCGGCCGGACGGCGGTGGTCGAGAAGCCGATCCCGGTGCCCGGGCCGGAGGAGGCGGTCGTCCGGACGACGGCGGCCCTGATCTGCACCTCCGACGTGCACACCGTGAAGGGCGCGTTGCCGGTCGCCGACGGCGCGACGCTCGGGCACGAGGCGGTCGGCGTGGTGCACGCGCTCGGCTCGGCCGTCGAGGGATTCACCGAGGGCCAGCGGGTGGCCGTCAACGCCGTCACCCCGTGCTTCCGCTGTGACTACTGTCAACGCGGGGACACCAGCCAGTGCGGCGGCCCGCTCGGCGGGTACCGCTACACCGCGCAGATGGACGGCAACATGGCCGAGTACTTCGTCGTGCCCGCGGCGAAGGGGAACCTGGCCCCCATCCCGGACGAGCTGTCCGACGAGAAGGCCGCCTACGCCTGCGACATGCTCTCCACCGGGATCATGGGCGCGGAGAACGCGTCGATCGAGATCGGCGACACGGTGGCCGTGTTCGCGCAGGGCCCGGTCGGGCTGTGCGCGACGATCGGCGCGCACCGGCTCGGCGCCGGCCGGATCATCGCCGTGGAGTCCCGGCCGGAACGCCAGGCGCTGGCCAAGCAGTTCGGCGCCGACGACATCGTCGACTTCACCGCGGGCGACCCGGTCGAGCAGATCATGGACATGACCGGCGGGGTCGGCGTGGACGCGGCGATCGAGGCGTTCGGCTTCCCGCAGACCTTCGAGGCGTGCCTGCGGGTGACCAAGGCCGGCGGCCGGGTCTCCAACATCGGTTACCACGGGGAGAACCCGAACCCGCTGCAGCTCCCGCTGGACGCCTTCGGCCTCGGGATGAACGGCAAGTCGATCCGGACCGGGCTGTGCACCGGCGGCAACCTGCGCATGCAGCGGCTGTTCCGGCTGATGCTCTCCGACCGGGTCGACCCGACGCCGATGACCACCCACCGGTTCGGCTTCGACCGGGTCGACGAGGCGTTCGAGCTGATGTCCTCCAAGTCCGACAACGTGATCAAACCGCTGGTCACCTTCTGAGCCTCGCCCCGCCCGCGCCGGATCCGGCCCGGTGCGGGCGGGGCGGATCCACTCCGGTCGTCGGGGTCACGGCGGCCGTCGACCTGCGTACCATCGGTGTCCGGGCAGGGACGCCCGGTGATCCTCACGGAGGTGGGGCGATGACGGCTCTGGAACCGGTCGGCCGCACGGTTCCACGCAACGTCTCCACGCGTTTCCGCGCGCCGACCCACGTGCACAACGTGATCGAACGCGAGCGGCTGCTGGACCGGCTGCGCGCCGACGGGGCGACCCGGCTGGTGGTGATCCACGCACCCGCCGGGTACGGCAAGACGACGCTGGCCGTGCAGCGGCTGCGCGAGCTGGAAGCCGACGGCGCGCTGATCGCCTGGCTGGGTCTGCACGACGACGACAACGCCCCGCACTGGTTCCTGTCCCACCTGCTCGGCGCGGTCCGCCGGGTGCTGCCCGGCGCGGACGAGCCGCTGCGCGACCTCGCCGAGCTGATCGAGCAGAACGCCGAGGACACCCAGCGCTACGTGCTGGCCACGCTGCTGGAGCTGATCGGGGCGGTCGCCGCGCCGGTCGTCCTCACCTTCGACGACTGGCACCTGATCGACGACGCCGCGGTGCACCACGCCCTGGTGCACCTGCTCGACTTCGCCCCGCCGAACCTCTCGGTCGTGCTGACCAGCCGGCGCCGCCCCCGGCTGCCGCTGTCCCGGCTGCGGGTGCGCGGCCAGCTCGTCGAGATCGACGCCGACGCGCTGCGCTTCGACCTGGCCGAGGCCCGCGAGTTCCTGGTCGAGCTGAACGGGCTCACCCTCGACGGCGACGACGTCGCCCGGCTCTCCGCGGGCACCGACGGCTGGGTCGCCGCGCTGCAGCTGGTGTCGCTGTCGCTGCGCGACTGCGCCGACCCGGAGGCGCTGATCCGCGGCTTCTCCGGCCGGCACCACTCGGTGGGGGAGTACCTCACCGAGAACGTGCTCGACGCGCTGCCGCCGGAGATCCTCGACGCGCTGCTCGCGACCTCGGTGTGCGACCGGCTCTGCGGCGAGCTCGCCGGCGAGCTCACCGGCCGCTCCGACGGCCAGGCGGTGCTGGAGGAGCTGGAGATCCGCAACCTGTTCCTGCGGCCGCTCGACGACGAGCGCGAGTGGTTCCGCTACCACCACCTGTTCGCCGACCACCTGCGACGACGGCTGCGGCGCGACCACCCGGACCGGGTCGCCGCGCTGCACCTGCGGGCCAGCGACTGGTTCGCCCGGGCCGGGCTCGCCCCGGAGGCGGTCAGCCACGCGCTCGCCGCGGGCGAGGTCGGCCGGGCCACCGATCTCGTCGAGCAGCACGCCATGTCGTTCGTCGAGCACAGCCGGATGGTCAGCCTGCTCGGGCTGATGAACCGGCTCCCGCCGACTGCCGCCGACGACCGGCCCCGCCTGCTGATGGCGGTGGCCTGGGCGAACTGCCTGCTCCAGCGCACCACGGCGGCCCAGGCGACGCTGGACCTGCTGCGCTCGGCGCTGCCCCACGGCGACGCCGCGATGGAGATCGAGGCCGACGTCGTGCAGGCGTGCATCGACATCTACAACGACCGCACCGACCGGGCCGAGGACCTGGTCCGGCGCAGCCTCGACCGGCCCTGGGAGCACCGGCCGTGGGTGGTCGCCGTGGGGGCGAACATCCAGACCTTCTGCGACTTCCACGCCACCCGGCACGGCAGTGCCCGGGAGCGCCAGCGCTGGGCGCGCCCGTTCCACGACCGCACCACCGGCTCGTTCGCGGCCGTGTACGGGCGCTGCTTCGCCGGCATCGCCGCGCTGTCCCAGCTCGACGTCGACGCCGCCGAGGAGCACCTCACCGACGCCGTCGAGCTGGCCCGCCGCTCGGCCGGGCAGCGGTCGCACGCGGCCCGGCTGGCGGCCGCGCTGCTCGGCGAGCTGCACTACATGCGGGGCCGGATCGACGCCGCCGAGCGGCTCCTGGAGGAGTGCGGCGAGCTGGGCGCGGAGAGCGGCGTCGTCGAGTTCATGGCCGCCGGGTACGCGCTGCGGGCCCGGGTCCGGGCCCGGCGCGGCGCCGTCGCGGAGGCCGCCGAGCTGCTCGCCGAGGGCGCGCAGGTCGCCGAACGCCTCGGGCTGGTCCGGCTGCGGGCCGCGATCGGGGCGGAGCGCATCGTGCAGCTGCTCGACGCCGGCAAGGTCCGCGACGCCCGCCGGGTCGCCCAGGAGCTGCCGGAGGGCTCGTGCCGGCACGGCGGGATCGCCGAGGCGATCGACCGGCTGCGCACCTCGTCGCTGGCCGCGGTGCTGTCCGCGGAGTGCGACCACGACGGCGCGGCCGCGCTGCTGGAGAACCTGGTCGGGTCCGACGCCGCCCGCGGCTGCGTCCGGTCGGCGACCGTGCTGTCGGTGCAGCTCGCCGGGGTCCAGGAACGGGCCGCGCTGCGGATGGCCGCCGAACGGACGCTGGCCGGCGTGCTCGACCGGGTCGTCGCCGAGCGGGTGCCGCAGATCGTGCGCGACGGCGGCCCGGCCGTCCGGGCGGTGCTCGAACGGCTCGTCGTGCGGGCCGCGGCCGGGAACTGGCCGGTGGGGGCGGCACCGCTCCCCGAGCAGCTGGAGGCGCTGCTCGGGGAACGGGCCGCCACCGCGTCCACCGCGTCGGTCGATCTCACCGGCCGCGAGCTGGAGATCCTCCGGATGATCGACGTCGGCCGGACCAACCAGCAGGTGGCCCGGTCGCTGTCGGTCACCGTGAACACGGTGAAGTGGTACCTGAAGAACATCTACGGCAAGCTCGGCGCCGGCAACCGGACCGAGGCGGTCTCGGTCGCCCGCCGGCACGGGCTGCTCGCCTGATCCGGTGCCGCCGGCTCAGCGCCGTTCGAACGCCGGGTAGCCGTCCGCCGCCTCCTTCTCGCAGAGCTGCCGGTAGGTGCCGACCCCGCCGATGTAGGACAGCAGCCGGCGCGGCTTGCCGGGCACGTTCGAGCCCAGGTACCACGACGTCGTGTTGACCACGATGGTCGCGCCCGCGGTCTCCTCGTGGTGCGCGACCCAGGCGTCCTCGCCCTGCTCGGTCGGCTCGATCACCGACTTGCCCTCGACCCGCAGGTCCCGGATCGCCCGGGTGATCCACTCGGTCTGCTGCTGCAGGCAGGTCGTCATGTTGCACAGCGCCGCCGACGGGGCCAGCGGGACGGCGGTGGTCAGCAGGTTCGGGTAGCCGTGCTTGGCCAGGCCCATCGTCGTCCGGATGTCGCGGCCCCACTCGTCGGCCAGCGAACGGCTGTCGCGCCCGCGGATGTCGATCCGGGTGAGCGCGCCGGTGCCGGCGTCGAACCCGGTCGCCAGGATGATCACGTCCAGCTCGACGACGGTGCCGTCGGTGAGCTCGATGCCCTCGGGGCGGATCCGGGCGATCGGGTTGTCCTTGACCCCGATCAGATCGACGTTGTCCCGGCGGTAGACCTCCAGGTACCCGTTCTCCAGCGGTACCCGGTGGGTGCCGAACCCGTAGTCGGTGGGCACCAGCACGTCGATCAGGTGCTGGTCGACCAGCCGCTCGCGCATCTTGTCGCGGACGAACTCCGACACCTCCTCCGACACCTCCTCGGAGAAGAACATCTCGCCGAAGCCGGCCAGCCACAGCTTCAGCGAGCCGTCCTGGTAGGTCTCCTCGAGGATCTCCAGCCGCTGCTCCGGCGTGCAGTCCGCCCAGGCGTGCTCGAAGTCGTACTCGAAGCCGGTGAAGGTGTGCGGGATCGTCGCCTTCAGCTCGGCGAAACGGGCCTTGTAGGCGGCCTGCTCCTCGGGCCCGTAGCGCGGGTTCTTCATCGGCAGCACGTACTGCGGGGTGCGGGCGAAGACCGTCAGGTGCCCGACGTCCGGTGCGATCGTCTGGATCACCTGGATGCCGGTCGCGCCGATCCCGACCACACCAACCCGCTTGCCCGCCACGTCGACGCCGCCGGCCGGGTACGACGAGGTGTAGACCAGCTGCCCGGCGAACGAGTCCTGGCCCTCGAACTGGTCGGTCAGCGGTGCCGACAGCATCCCGGCGCAGCTGACGAAGAACTGGGTGTCCAGCACGTGGCCCGCATCGGTGCGGACGGTCCAGCGGCCCCGGTCCTCGTCGAAGTGCGCGCTGGTGATCTTCGTGTTGAACGTGATGTCGCGGCGCAGGTCGAGCCGGTCGGCGACGTAGTGCAGCCACCGCTCGATCTCCGGCTGGCCGGGGAACTTCTCGCTCCAGCTCCAGTCGGTGTAGAGCTTCTCGTCGAACAGGTACTGGTAGATGTAGGCCTCGGAGTCGAACCGCGCACCCGGGTAGCGGTTCCACCACCAGGTGCCGCCGACGTCGCCCGCGGCGTCGAAGGCGCGCACGTTCAGGCCCTGCTCGCGCAGCTGGTGCAGCTGGTAGAGCCCGGCGACGCCGGCGCCCAGGACGACGGCGTCGAGCTGCTCGACGGCCTTCGTGTCGGAGTCGGTGGACGGAGCTGTCGTCATCGACGGTCCCTTTCCTCGCGGGTGGATGTGTCCGTGCACACACCATGCGAGGAAGAGGGGAGGGGTGGTCCCACCCGTAGGGGTGGGGGGTTGGGCTGGATCAGCAGGGCGTCCAGGTCTTGCCGCCCGGGGCGTAGCAGCGCGGGCCGGTGTAGCCGGGCCGCCCGCCGGAGCCGCCGGAGCTGCCGGAGTCGCGGACCTCCGGTGCCGGTGCGGGAGCCGGTGCCGGTGCGGGCGCCGGCCTGGGCCGTTGCCGGGTGGCCGGCGACTGCCGGGGCGCGCTCGCGGTACCGCCGGTGGATCCGGTCGTGGGTCGCGGGCTGGTGGTGGGGGCGGGCGGCGGCGGGGGAGTGCGCAGTTCGCGGGCCGTCGCCCGGTGGCCGTCGGCCCGGTCCTCGGCGGTACCCGCAGCCGTCCGGGCCCGCTGCGCCATGGCCGGGCGGTCGTCCCGGTCGCGGACCGCCGCCCACACCAGCCCGTCGCGCGGGGCGTCGGAGCTCAGCGCGGAGTGCAGCGCGAGGGCGGTCGCGGCCACCGCGGCCGCTCCGGCGGCGGCGGTGTCGGCCTGCTCCGCGGTGCCCGCCCCGGCCGGCGTGGCGAGGCCGGTGGCCGCCGCCTCGACGGCCGTGACCTGGCCGGGGACGGTGCAGCCGATCTCCGGGTCGTACAGGCCCCGCCCGGCGGCGACCGCCTTGGCGTGCGCCTGCTCGACCTCCGGCAGGAACCGGTCGTTGGCGCCCACCTGCATCGGCAGGGCCAGACCCGCACGGGCCATCTCGGCGTTCACCAGCCGGCCGTCGTCCAGCCGGATCCCGGCGAGCACCCGGTCGTAGCGGTCGGTGGTCTCCTCGTCGACGAGCACCTCGACCTCGGTGCCGGCCGGCAGCAGCGACCGCAGATGTGCGGCCGCCTCGGGGCCGAGACACTGCACGTCCTCGTCCGGGTGCACGGTCTCCGGGGTGTCGATGTTGAGCAGCCGGATCCGCTGCTCCCGGCCGTCGACGACGACGTCGACCGTGTCACCGTCCACGACCCGTGACACGGTCGCCCGCGCCGCGTCACAGCCGCTGAGCATCCCGGCCGTCACCGAGGCGGTCAGCAGCATCGCCGCCGCCCTCACTGCACGCCGCACGTCGTCCTCCTGATCCGGGCGACCGGCCTGATTCCGGGCGCACCGCCGCCCGGCATGTCGGTGCCGGGATCGGCTCGTTATCGCACCGGCGCCGGTGATCATCAGAAGTGATGATCACCGGATCAGAGCCGGGCGGCGCCCTCGGGCCAGACGACGCGGACCGGGAGCCCTCGCTCCCGGGCCTCGCGCACGGTGTCGCCGGTGCCGCCCGTCCCGTCCGGCGGGGCGCCGTCCCAGACGGCGACGAGCAGGTCGGCGTCGTCGAGCACGGCCCGTCCGGCGGCGGCGTAGGCGGCCCGGTCCGCGGTGTCGAAGGGGAGCACCCGTACCTCGGTGGCGCATGCGTGCAACCGCTCGAACTCGTCCCGGTTCCCGGGCTTGATCTTGAGCTCCCGGTAGTCGCGGGAGGGCAGCACGACAACCAGGTCGCCGCCGGTGGCGAGCACGGCGTCGGCGAACAGCTGGTCCGCGCCGCGGGCGAGGCAGGACAGCCCGACCAGCGGCGCCGGGTGCGAGGTGAGCTCCGCGCGCAGGGCGTCGGCGACCAGCGGGATCGAGCCGGGGGTGAGCTTCGAGTGGCCGGTGATCCCGATGCGGGGCATGTCAGACGGTCCTTCCGGTGGGGGCGGCCAGCTCGGCGCGCACCCCGAGCAGCCGGACCGGGCGGTCCGGGTCGAGCTCGTCGAGCAGGGTCGCGGCGACGGCGGCGATCGGTCCGGCGTCCCGGCCGGGCGGATCGAGGCCCCGGCTGCGGGTGCTGGTCCGGAAGCTGCGGGTCCGGACCCGGATGCCGACCCGGACGCAGTCCCGTCCCTCCCCGACGACGTCGTCGGCGACCCGCAACGCCAGCGTGCGCAGGGCCGCGTGCAGCTCCGCGCGGTCGGTGAGATCGGCCGGGAATGTGGTCTCCCGGCTGCGCGAGCGCGGCACCCACGGCCCGGTGTCCAGCTCGGTGCGCCCCATCCCGCGGCCGAGCGAGACGAGGTACGGGCCGCGTCGCGGCCCCAGCTCGGCGGCGACGTCGCCGGGGCGGGACTCGGCGAGCCGGGTGACCGTCGTGATGCCCAGCCCGGCCAGCGCGCGGCCGGTGGCCCGGCCGATCCCGGGCAGCGCCTCCGGCGGCTCGGCGCCGAGCGTGCCGAACCAGTTCGCCGCGGTCAGCTCGTGCACGCCGCCCGGCTTCGCGTAGCCGGTCGCGGTCTTCGCCCGCAGCGTGTTGTCGCCGATCCCGACCGCGCAGGACAGCCCGGTGCCGGCCACCGTCTCCCGGATCCGCTGCGCGAGCGCCCGGGGATCGCCGTCGGTGCCGACGAACGCCTCGTCCCAGCCGATCACCTCGACCGGCTCACCTAGCCCACGCAGCAGACGCATCACGTCGTCGGACACCCGCTGGTAGTACGCCGTGTCCGACGGGAGGAACACCGCGTCCGGGCAGCGCCGGCGGGCCGCCGCCATCGGCATGCCGGACCGCACGCCGAACGCGCGCGCCTCGTACGACGCGGTCGCGACGACGGTCCGCGCGTCGGGACCGCCGTGCCCGCCGACGACCACCGGGCGTCCGGCGAGCTCGGGCCGGCGCAGCACCTCCGCCGCGGTCAGGAACTGGTCGAGATCGGCGTGCAGGATCCACCGGCTCATCTCACATCCCGGAGACCTCGCCGTAGGCGACGACGGACAGGAAGCGGATGGGGAGCTCGAGCAGTTCGCGGGGGCCGTGGGTGCCTTCGCCGTCGAGTTGCAGGGCGTCGCCGGGGGCCATGGTGTAGCCGGTCTCGCCGTGGCCGTAGACCATGCGTCCTTCGAGCATGTAGAGCAGTTCGGTGCCGGGGTGCTGGAACAGCGGGAACTCCTCGCTGTGCTCGGTGAGGGTGACCAGGTGGGCCTCCATCCGCTTGTGCGGTCCGCGCAGTGCGCCGAGCAGGGTGTAGTCGTGCCCGACGCGGGTGCCGCGGGCGACGATGCGGGCGCCGGCCCCGGCGGGGGTGAACACGGCCTCGCGGGGGGTGTCGGCGTCGCGGAACAGGGAGGTGACCGGCACGTCGAGGGCGTCGGCGAGGCGGGCGAGGGTGGTCAGGCTGCAGGAGGTCTGGGCGTTCTCGATCTTCGAGAGCATCGGTTTGGAGATCCCGGTGCGCACGGCCATCTCGGCCAGGGTCGCCCCGGACGCCTGCCGGATCCGCCGCACCTGGACCCCGATCGCGCGTTCCAGCCTGCCCTCCTCGGGCGCCGGCTGGTCGATCTCGCGCAGCGCGGGGCCGTGATCGATCTCCGGGTCCTCCGGTTCGCCGGTCATCGCATCTCGCCGGCCCCGGCGTAGGGGTGAGGGCTGCGCAGCAGGTCCCCCTCGGCGAACCGGGACAGCCGGAAGTCGCGTTCCGGGATCTCCGGCACCGAGCTCGTCCGGTCGACCACCAGGTCGGCGACCAGCGTGCCGACCGCGGGGGAGATCTTGAACCCGTGCCCGGAGAACCCGGCGGCGACGACCAGGCCGTCCGGCCCGGTCCGGGAGATCACCGGGTTGAAGTCGGGTGTCACGTCGTAGCAGCCGGCGTAGGTGGTGGCGACCGCGGGATCCGCCAGGCCGGGCAGCCGGGTACCGACCTTGCCGATCGCCTGCTCGACGAACGCGTCGTCCGCCCGGTCCGGGTAGCGGTCCGGGTCGGCCGGTTCGAGCACCGACAGGTCGGAGTTGCCGAACAGGATCGCGCCGTCGCCCTCCGGGCGGATGTACTGCAGCGACACGAGATCGGAGAATACCGGGACCGGGCCCAGCGCCGATCCCGGATCGATGATCACCAGCTGTTCACGGTGCACGGTGATCGGCAGGTCGATCCCGAGCGGCGCCAGCAGCCCGGCCGACCACGGCCCGGCCGCGACGACGACGGTGCCGGCGCCGATCGACGTGCCGTCGGCGAGGGTGACCCCGGTGATCCGGTCGCCGTCGGTGGTCAGCGCGGTGACCGGGCTGTGCTGGCGCAGCCGGACCCCGGCCGCGCGGGCGGCGGCCAGGAATCCCTGCGCGGTCCGGTAGGCGTCGCCGTAGCCGCCGCGCTCCTCCCAGGCGAACGCGGCGAACGGGGTCAGGTCCGCGACCGGCCACAGCTGCTGCACCTCGGCGTGGCCGATGCTCTCGGTGCGGACGCCGACCGAGCGCTGGTCGGCCATCGACGCGTGCAGCGCGGCGACGTTCGGCTCGCCGACGCCGACCACGTAGCCGGTCCGGCGGAACCCGACGTCGGTGCCCAGCACCTCGGCGGCGTTCTCGAGGACGTCCAGGCTGCGGGTCGCCATCGCGGCCAGCGACCGCACCCCGTAGTGGCAGCGCACGACGCCCGACGACTTGCCGGTGCCGCCGGAGCCGACGGTGGACCGCTCGACGACGACGACGTCGGTCACCCCCCGCCGGGCCAGCGCCCAGGCGGTCGCGCAGCCCTCCAGCCCGCCGCCGACGATCACCACGTCGGCGGTGCTCACGACGGCGCCCCGGGGATCCAGGACGTCCCGGCCAGCGGCACCTGGGCCATCGCGGCGGACTCGACGGTCAGCGCGACCAGGTCCTCCGGTTCCAGGTTCCGCAGGTGCGACTTGCCGCAGGCGCGGGCGATGGTCTGCGCCTCCATCGTGAGCACCCGCAGGTAGTTCGCCAGCCGGCGGCCGCCCTCGACCGGATCGAGCCGGGCGGCGAGCTCCGGGTCCTGGGTGCAGATGCCCGCCGGGTCGCGGCCGTCCTGGAAGTCGTCGTAGAAGCCGGCCGCCGAGCCGAGCGCCTCGTACTCGTCCGCCCGGCCGGGATCGTTGTCGCCGAGCGCGACCAGTGCGGCGGTGCCGATGGCGACGGCGTCGGCGCCGAGCGCCATCGCCTTGGCGACGTCGGCGCCGGTCCGGATCCCGCCGGACACGATCAGCTGCACCTTCCGGTGCAGGCCCAGCTCGGTCAGCGCCTGCACGGCCTGCGGGACGGCGGCCAGCGTGGGGATGCCGACGTGCTCGATGAACACCTCCTGGGTGGCCGCGGTGCCGCCCTGCATCCCGTCGACGACGACGACGTCGGCGCCGGCGGCCACCGCCAGCTTCACGTCGTAGTAGGTCCGGGAGGCGCCGATCTTGACGTAGACCGGCGTGCGCCAGTCGGTGATCTCGCGCAGCTCCAGGATCTTGATGGCCAGGTCGTCCGGCCCGGTCCAGTCCGGGTGCCGGCAGGCCGAGCGCTGGTCGATCCCGGCCGGGAGGGTGCGCATCGCGGCGACCCGGTCGGAGATCTTCTGGCCGAGCAGCATCCCGCCGCCGCCTGGCTTCGCGCCCTGCCCGAGGACGATCTCGATCGCGTCCGCGGAGCGCAGGTGCGCCGGGTTCATCCCGTACCGGGACGGCAGGTACTGGTAGACGAGGTGCCGGGACTGGCCGCGCTCCTCGTCGGTCATGCCGCCGTCGCCGGTGGTGGTGGAGGTGCCCGCCTCGCTTGCGCCGCGCCCGAGCGCCTCCTTGGCCTGCGCGGACAGCGCGCCGAAGCTCATCCCGGCGATCGTGACCGGGATGTCGAGGTGCAGCGGGTGGCGGGCGTTGCGGTCCCCGAGCACGACGTCGGTGGCGCACCGCTCGCGGTAGCCCTCCAGCGGGTAGCGCGACATCGAGGCGCCGAGGAACAGCAGGTCGTCGAAGTGCGGGAGGGCGCGCTTGGCGCCCCAGCCGCGGATGTCGTAGACGCCGGTGTCGGCGGCCCGCCGGATGCCGGCCATGGTGGCGCGGTCGAAGGTGGCGGACTCGCGCAGGCCGCGGCTGGCGGGGTCCATCAGTAGCTCCCGGAGCGAGTGCTGGTGAAGTGGTAGAGCCGGCGCGCCGAGCCGTAGCGGCGGAACTCCGCCGGATCGTGGTCCAGCCCGGCGGCGGCGAGCAGCCCGGCCAGCTCGGCCCGGTGCTCGTCGCGCAGCGGCTTCTCGACGCAGTCCGCGCCGAGCTCGCCGACCGAGCCGCGGACGTAGAGCCGGGCCTCGTAGATCGAGTCGCCGAGCCCGTCGCCGGCGTCGCCGCACACGACGAGCCGCCCGGCCTGCGCCATGAACGCGCTCATCGGGCCGACGTCGCCGCCGACCACGATGTCGACGCCCTTCATCGAGATGCCGCACCGCATGGAGGCGGAGCCGCCGATCACGAGCAGGCCGCCGTGCGCGGTGGCGCCCGCCGACTGCGACGCGTCGCCGGTCACCCGGACCAGCCCGGACATCATGTTCTCGGCGACGCCGGTGCCCGCGTTGCCGTGCACGGTGACGGTGCCGCCGTCGTTCATCCCGGCCGCGTAGTAGCCGGCGTGCCCGCGGACGTCGACGGTCAGCGGGGCGGCGATCCCGGCGGCGATCGCGTGCGCGCCGCCCGGGTTGTGCACCTCGTAGTGCGACGACGCCGGTGCGTGCAGCGCCGCGTTGAGCGCGCGCACGGTGCTGACGGCGAGATCGACGGTGGCCGTGGCGGTCAGCGTGTCCATGCGTAGACCTTCTCCGGTTCGGGCTCGTAGAGCCGGGCGTACTCGACGCCGGGCAGCCCGGCGAGCGCCCGGTACTCCGACGCCATCGCCACCCAGGCGTCGGTCTCGGCGATCACCGCGGGCTTGCAGGCGATCGCGTCGCGGACAACGGCGAACCCGTCGGCGCTGGTCACCAGCAGGGTGTAGAACCCGTCGAAGCGTTCGCAGAGCAGCCGCAGCGCCGTGTCCAGGTCGTCGCCCCGGGCCAGCCGGGCGGCGACGAACCGGGCGCCGACCTCGGAGTCGTTGTCGGAGTCGAACTCCACCCCGGTGGCGCGCAGCTCGCGCCGGATCGTGGCGTGGTTGGCGAACGAGCCATTGTGCACCAGGCACTGGTCCGGCCCGACCGAGAACGGATGGCAGCCCTGCGGCGTCACCGCGGACTCGGTCGCCATCCGGGTGTGCGCCAGGCCCTGCCAGCCCTGCGCGGACCGCAGGTCGTAGGTCCGGGCCAGGCCGGCCGGTGCGCCGGTCCCCTTGTAGACGGCGAGATCGGTGCCGGATCCGACGACGGTGCCGCCGGGCACGGCGGTCCGCACGGCGTCGACCAGCTCGGCGGTCCCGACCGGCGCCGCGAGCACCGTGGTGTCCCCGGCCGCGGTGACCAGCGGGTCCGGCCCGCCGGGCAGCGCGGCGCGCACCGCGGCGGCCGCGTCGTCCGGCGTGACGCCCGGCGGCAGCAGCACCGACACGGCCGCGTGCCCCTCGGGGCAGCGGCGCCGGTCGCCGTACACGGCGACCCCGGCGGAGTCCGGGCCGCGCTCGGCGACCTGGCACAGCATGGTCTCCAGCAGGCGTCCGAGCTGCGGGTACAGCCCGGGATCGCGCAGATGGAGTCCGACGATCCCGCACACGGGCGGCTCCCTCGGCTCGGTGGATCAGAAGGCGGTCAGGTAGCGGTCGTGCTCCCAGGAGCCGACGGTGCCGTGCCAGTCGAAGAACTCCTCCCGCTTGACCTCGGCGAGGTAGCCGGCGACGCCGGGGCCGGCCACGTCCAGCGCACCGGTGACGACCGGATCGGCACCGAGCGCCTCGACGGCGTGCAGCAGCGTCGGCGGCAGGTCCGGCCGGACGACGGCGTCCGGCCCGGTGCCGGGCGGCCCGGGATCGGCGGCCCGGTCGATGCCGTCCAGGCCGGCGGCGAGCGCGACGCTCAGCGCCAGGTACGGGTTGGCCGAGCCGTCGCCGCCGCGCAACTCGATCCGGTCGCCGTCCGGGATGCGGACGAAGTGTGTGCGGTCGTTGCCGCCGTAGGTGGCGCGCCGCGGCGACCAGGTCGCGCCGGACCGGGTGGAGGTGGCGCCGGTGCGCTTGTAGGAGTTCACCGTCGGCGCCAGCACCGCCTGCATGCCCGGTGCGTGGTCGAGCACGCCGGCCAGGAACTGGTAGGCCAGCGCCGACAACCCGAAGCCGCGCGGATCGGTGTCGTCGGGGAAGCGCGGGTCGTCGCCGGACCACAGCGACAGGTGCAGGTGCATGCCGGAGCCGGTGCGGTCGGCGAACGGCTTGGGCATGAAGGTGGCAATCATCCCGCGCTGCTCGGCCAGCACCGAGATCAGGTAGCGGGCGGTGATGACGCGGTCGGCGGTGGTGAGCGCGTCGGCGTAACCGAAGTTCTGCTCGAACTGGCCGTTCGCGTCCTCGTGGTCGTTGGCGTAGTTGCCCCAGCCGAGCGCGTTCATCGCGGTCGAGACGGTCGTGAGGTGGTCGTACATCCGGGTCACGCCGCGGGCGTCGTAGCAGGGGCGGGCGGCGTCGTCGCGGGAGTCGGCGGGGGACAGCGTGCCGTCCGCGTCCCGGGACACCAGGAAGTACTCGACCTCGGCCCCGGCGCGCAGCTCCAGGCCGCGCCGGGCGGCCCCGGCGATCGCCGCCTTCAGTGCCACCCGCGGCGCGTAGCGCCAGGGGACGCCCTCGACGTGCGGGTCGCAGTGCACCAGGGCGAGGCCCTCGCGCACCCAGGGCAGCGGCGTGTAGCTGGCCGGGTCCGGGATCGCGATCAGGTCCGGGTCGCACGGCTGCTGGCCGATCGCGCCGACCGCGTACCCGGCGAACCCGACGCCGTCGGTGACCAGCTCGTCGACGGCCTCGACCGGCACCAGCTTCGCGCACGGCTTGCCGGTGAGGTCGACGAACAGGGCGAGCAGGAACCGGATCCCGTCGGCCCGGGCGCGGCCGGCGAGATCGGCGGGGCCCGCTGCGGGATCGGTGGTCGTGGTGCGCGCCGGTGACGGCGAGGTGAGGGTCATGGGGGCTCCTTCGGGCGCTCCGGCGACACTCGGCGGCCCAGTGTCTGGTATCTCAGTGGGAAACACAATATCGCGCTAGGATATTCGCTGGGTTTCCGGCGCGTGACGGCGGATGACGGGCCGGGAACGTCCCCCCGAGACAGCACCGCCCGGCCCGCGGTCGAGGCGGGCCGGGCGGTGGTCGTGCGGAGGGTGGATCCGGTGGACCGGGCCGTCAGGTGGCCGCGGGACTGCTCTGCGACGCCCCGGAGGTTCCCGGCTCCGCGGCCGCCCCGGACGGGCCCGGGGTGGCGGTGGCGGCGAGGCCGGTGCCCATCCGGCTGCCCCGCTCGAAGTCGTAGGCGCTCTCCGCGTGCACGGTGACGTCGAGGCCCTCCAGCTCGGTCTCGTCGTCGACCCGCAGGCCCATCGTCCGGTCCAGCGCCCAGGCGATCAGGTAGGTCATCCCGAACGAGTACACGCAGGTCACCGTGATGGCGACGATCTCCCGCCAGACGATGTCCCAGCTGCCGCCGAACAGGATCCCGGTCAGCCCGGCCGGCGCGTTGGACGCGGCGAACAGGATCACGCAGACGGTGCCGACGATGCCGCCGACGCCGTGCACGGCGAACGCGTCGAGGGTCTCGTCGATGCCGAGCTTCTTCTTCCAGGTGCACGCCCAGGCGACGACCGCACCACCGGCGAAGCCGACCAGCAGCGCACCGATCGAGTTGACGGCGTCCGCGGACGGGGTGATCGCGACCAGCCCGGAGATCATGCCGGAGGCGAGGCCGAGGGTGGTGGCGTGACCGTCCCGCAGCCGCTCGACCAGGCAGAACCCGGCCATGCCCGCGGCGCCGGCGAGCAGCGTGGTCAGGATGACGTACTGGGCGAGGAAGTTCGCGCCGCCCGCCGTGCCGCCGTTGAAGCCCATCCAGCCGAACCACAGGATGCCGGCGCCGAGCACCACCAGCGGCAGGCTGTGCGGGCGTTCGGCCTGGTTGCGGCGCTTGCCCAGGACCAGTGCCAGTGCCAGCGCCGCGACGCCGGCGTTCATGTGCACCGCGGTGCCGCCCGCGTAGTCGTGCAGCTCCAGGCTGTTGAGCATCCAGCCGCCGGTGACGCCGGCCTCCTCGTCGTCGGCGGCGAACACCCAGTGCGCGAGCGGGAAGTAGACCAGGGTGAGCCAGACCGGGGCGAACACCAGCCACGCGGAGAACTTCATCCGGCCGGCGGCGCCGCTGGCCACGATGGCGATCGTGATCGCGGCGAACAGGATGAAGAACGCCGCCCAGAACACGTTCTCCGGGCCGCCGGAACCGGCGTCGTCGTGCACGCCGGCGAAGCCGAGGTACTCGACCGGGTTGCCGATCAGGCCCAGGCCGCCGAGCGAGTCACCGGAGACCATGCTGTGCCCGAGCAGGACGTAGAGCACGGAGGCGATCCCGAGCGTGCTCAGCACCATCATGATCATGTTCAGGGCGTTCTTGCTGCTGGTCATCCCGCCGTAGAACAGTGCCAGGCCGGGGAACATCAGGAGGACCAGCGCGAATGCGGCGAGCAACCACGCGAGATCTGCTGCGGGCACGGGCAACTCCGGTGTGAGTGGGGATCAGGGACCCGCCGGACCCGGCGGAAGGGACGAACGTCGTGGGCGAAGCAAACCGGACATCCGTTTCACACCAGTTAACGAGAGTTACGAGGCTGACACGACTGGGTGATCAGGCCGCGCTGCCGAGCAGGAACCCCGCGGCGCGGTCCCGGAACCGGGTCAGTCCCTTGTAGTCGGCGATGTCGTCGGGCAGCTCGGACAGCACCCGGCCGAGCCGGACCCGCCAGGCCGGCACGGCGGCGATCTCCGCCAGCGGGGCGAGGTGGGTGCGGATCAGGAACAGCAGTGCGCCGGACTCGCCCAGCCGGATCAGGTGCTGCACCTCGACCCGCAGGTGCAGCCGCCGGGCCAGCTCGTCGTCGGGCACCCCGGCGACCAGCCGGCGGTCCGGCCTCCACAGTGGGTAGGGCTCGGGCGACTGGTCGAGCCGCCGGTCGACCGACATCGTCCAGTTCGTGCGCCGGTACTCCTGGCCGGGCTGCAGGCGCATGAGGAAGCGCTCGGCGCGGGCGATGACGCCCTCGGTGTGCACCCGCGGCACCGGGCCGTGCACCTCGAGGAACCGCATGCCGACGTCGAACCGCAGCGACCGGTCGGCGGCGAAGGTGACCAGGCCCGCGTCCACCCAGAGCGCGCCCTCGCGCTGGTCGAGCAGCACGACGTCGTCCTGGACCCGCGAGCAGAGGAACCTCAGCGGGCCGCCCGGGACGCTCGCGTCGTCGCCGTCGGTGAACACCTGCGTGGTCCCGAGCAGGCGGTTGGACCAGGCGAACCGGCCGCCGCCCAGCTCGTCGAGGGTGAAGGTCGCCGGATCCTGGGCGGCCAGCTCGTGCAGCACGGTCAGCAGCGCGTCCCAGCAGGCCCCGGCCATGTGCGGCAGCACCGTGCAGCGCGCGGGATCGGCGGCGAGGATGCGCTCCCGCTCGACGAGCTCGGTCCTCGCGGAACGGGAACGGGAAACCGGTCGGGCTCACAGGTCCACCTCCAGGGTGTCGGACGCGCTGCGGGAGACGCAGCACATGACCGAGCCGTGCCGTTCGTCCTCGGCCAGGAACTCGTCGCGGTGCAGCGGGGTGCCGCCGAGCACCGGCACCCGGCATTCGCCGCACACCCCCTGCCGGCACAGGTGCGCCACCGGGACCCCGGCGGCCAGTAGGGCGTCGAGCAGGCTCGCGCCGCCGGGGACGGCGACGTCCCGCCCGGAACGCGCCAGCCGGACGGTGAACGGGACGCCGGGTACCGGCTCCGGGGCGGTGAACCGCTCGGAGTGCAGCCGCCCGGCGGGCCACCCGAGCCGCGCGGCGCGGTCGAGGACGTGATCGACGAGCGGTTCTCCGGGCCGCAGGTGTAGAGGTGCGTACCGAGCGGCCGGCGCACCAGCAGCGCTTCGAGCCGGGCGGCGAACGCGGCCCGCCCGCTCACGGCGGTGAGCCGGTCCCCGAGCAGGCCGGCCAGCTCGGACCGGTAGGCGCCGGTCCCGGACCGGTGCACGTACAGCATCTCGACCGGCCTGCGGTGCCGGACGGCCGTGCGGGCGTGCGGGCGTGCGCCAGCATCGGGGTCACCCCGATCCCGCCGGCGACGAGCACGTGCCGCCGGGCCGAGGCGACCGGGGCGAACGCGCTGCGCGGGCCGTCGGCGACGATCCGGTCACCGGCCCGCAGCCGGTGCAGCCGGACCGAGCCGCCGCGGCCGCCGGCCGGCCGGATCGGCCAGGGCCAGCTCGCGGATCCCCGGGACGATCTCGGTGCTCTCCCGCACCAGCAGCGTGCGTGGGCCGGTCACGACGCCTCCTCGGCGTCGGCGGAGAAGCCCAGGTAGCAGCCCTCGCGACGGGACACGTGATGGTGCACCAGCAGCGTCCGGCCGCAGCCGGCGCAGCCGGTGCGGCCGCCGACCGGGACCTCGGCCGTCGTCGTGGTGTCGCAGTGCGGGCACCACACCCGGCGCACCCGGTCGTCGGTGGCGAACGTGGTCGTCTCGGCGGTCAGCAGGCCGTGGGCGAGCGCGACCGCTCCGATCCGGAGCACGTCGCACTCCGGCCCGGCGACCATCAGCCGGATCCCGACCCGGGCGGTGGCGAGCCGGGTGTCGAGCTCGCCGAGCAGCGGACCGGCCGCCGCGGCGGACAGCTGCTCGGCCGGGATCCCGGCCGCTCCGGCCTCGGCGCTCCAGGCCCGGGCGACGGTGGCGGCGCCGTCGCCGACGGCGAGGACGAGGACCCGCCGCGCCGCCCGGTCGACGCCGGGTGGCGGACCTCGAGCTGCAGCTGGCGGCGGCACACCGGCCGGGACTGCGCCCGCTGCCGCTGGGCCGGATCGAGGGGCTGGCCGCGGTACTGGCCGGGCGGGTGGGCACCGACGCCGCGCGGGCCGCCGTCGCGTACGTCGACGGCACCGTGCTGACCGCGCTGGTCACCGGGGAGCGCCCGGACCGCGACGCGCCGGCCGCGGCACTGGCGGCCCTGCTGGACGTCCGGCCGGAGACCGGCCGGCGCCGCCGCCCGCCCGGCCGGGACCGGACGGTGGAGCAGGTCATCGGGGACGAAATGCGGCGGATCCGGCAGGCGTCCGGGGCGACCCTGGCCGAGATGGCCGTGCGCACCGGGATCTCCAAACCGATGCTCTCGAAGATCGAGAACGCCCAGACCTCCTGCAGCCTGACCACCCTCGCCCGCCTCGCCGACGCCCTCGACGTGCCGGTCACCTCCCTGTTCCGCGACGCCGACACCCCCCGCGAGGCCGTGTTCACCCCCGCCGGGGCCGGCGCCCGCATCGTCGCCCGCGGCACCCGCGTCCGGCACGACTACACCCTGCTCGGCGCGAACTGCTCGAGCTCCCCATCCGCTTCCTGTCCGTCGTCGCCCACGACGACGACGCCGGGACGGCGGTCAGACCCGCAGCGTGGTGACCACCCAGCGCAGCGTGGAGCGGTCGGTGCAGCTCGCCAGCAGCTCGGCCTGCTCGGTCGCCTCGGCGTCGGACCGGCGGGCGTCGTAGAGGTCGGCGACCACGCCGGGCACGTCCAGGTGCTCGCCGCGCAGCGCCTGCGCCGGGCCGGGCAGCTCCAGCCGGTCGATCAGCAGCCGCAGCGTCCGGTACCCGATCACCCGCATGCCCGGGCCGAGCAGCGGCGAGGACGGCGCCGGCGACGGGCCGGGGCCGGCGGGCAGGGTCACCGCGGACACCGCGATCACCCCGCCGTCGAGCATCGCCCAGGCGTCGACCGCGGGCCGGTGCGCCTCCCGGCCGGACGCGGTCGGCAGGTCCTGGGTGGCGAGCCAGCGCCGCAGCCGGGGCCGCAGGTCCCAGCGCACGTCGAACACCCCGCTGCCGAGGTCGGAGGGGGTGAACACCTCGTCCCAGCGCGGCCCGCCGGGCACGCCGCTGCCGACACCCGTATCGGGCTGGATGGCCATGTCTCGTTCCCCCGGGCTGGTCACCGACCCGGCCACCGGTGAGCGACGTCACGCACGGAGCCGGACGACCAGGATACGTGCGGGCGAACGGGCGCACAGTGTGGCGCGGACGGTCGTACCCGGTGGTGTGACAACCCGGCCGGCCGTGCCGCGAGCGGCCGATCAGGCGCGCCGGATCGCGACCGGACATGACGCTCCGTCACCGGATCGGGTTGCTCAGCGGTGATGGATGACACGATCGTGGGACTCCACGGGGAGTGGTAACGAGGCAGGATGATCCCAGCGATCCACAAGTGACGGCGACGTGGAGGCGACATGGACGGACAGTTCGACGGCACCCCGGCGGTGCACCCGGGCCTGATCCCGGCTGCGCGGCGCTCGGTGGAGACCCTCCCGTCCGGCCGTGGCGTCGCCGACGCCGGCCGGGGACGGGTGCTGGCCCGCTACGCCCGGCTCATGCGGTCCGGCCGGCCCGAGGTCTGCCGGCCCGGTCGCCGGGAGATCGAGGAGCGGGAGCGGACCGGCGTCGGCACCGCCCCCGGCAGCGACGGCAAGGTCATCTACCCGGACCGGGACGCCGCCGAGTGCGCGGCCCGCGAGCTGGAGGCCCTCGGCGGCCGGCCGCAGCGGGCCTACCTGTGCCGCCGGTCCCGGCGCGGGCACTTCCACCTGACGACGGACCTGGTCGCCGAGCGGCGGCGCGGCCCGGCCGAGCTGATCCCGCGCCCGCGCCGCGGCGACTGACCGGCACCACGTGTTGACCTGGATGTGATGCGCAGCACACGCTGATCGTCTAGCGTGGGTGTGGCGACGGTCACTCGAAGCCGTCGCGTTCACCACCACGCCGACGCATCAGGAGGGTCCCGTGAACCCGCACCTGCTGGAGGAACGAGTCGCCACCGTCTCCGGTGGCCCCGGCCTCGCCGAGACCGCCCGCGCCCGCCTCGCCGCCCACAAGGCCACCGCCGACGCCTGCCGTCGCCGCACCTCCGAGCGCCGCGCCGAGCTGGAGCGGGCACTCGCCGGTGACAGCACCGGCCACGCGCTCGATCTGATGCTGGAGCTGGACGCGCTGGAGCGCGTCCAGGACCGCATCGACCACCGGCTCTCCGAGCTGTGCGACGCGCTGAGCGATCCGCGCTCGCCGCGCTACGGGGACGCCCAGCCGATCTAGGGCCCGCTCCGCGCGCGCGTGGTTCGATGGCGGGGACACCGCCGTCGAGCGACAGCAGGGAGAACACGTGCGTGCAGTGCAGGTCGTCGAGCTGGACGGGCCGTCCGCGGTCCGGATCAACGATGTGGAGCCGCCGGTGCGCGGCGCCGGCGAGGTGCTGATCGACGTCGCCGCGGCCGGGGTCAACTTCCCGGACGTCCTGCTCACCCGCGGGCAGTACCAGTACCGGCCGGACCCGCCGTTCACGCTCGGCTCCGAGTGCGCCGGCACGGTCCGCGAGGCGGAGCCGGGCAGCCGGTTCGCGCCGGGCGACCGGGTCGTCGCCTTCACGATGTCCGGCGTGTTCGCCGAGACGCTCTCGGTCCCCGAGCACACGGTGCTCCCGCTGCCCGACGGCGTCGGCTTCGCCGAGGGTGCCTGCCTGCCGATGAACTACCTCACGGCGCACTTCACCCTGGAGACGCGGGGCGCGCTGAAGGCGGGGGAGACGGTGCTCGTGCAGGGCGCGGCCGGCGGCGTCGGCACCGCCGTCGTGCAGCTCGCGGCGGCGCTCGGTGCGACCGTGATCGGGGTCGCCTCCACCGAGGCCAAGGCCGAGGTGGCCAAGCGCGCCGGGGCGGCGCACACGGTCGGCGTCGACGGGTTCAAGGACGCGGTCGCCGAGATCACCGGCGGCGCCGGCGTCGACATGGTGGTCGACCCGGTCGGCGGCGACCGGTTCACCGACTCGCTGCGCTGCCTGGCCCCGCTGGGCAGGCTGATGGTCGTCGGGTTCACCGCGGGCGACATCCCGACCGTCAAGGTGAACCGCCTACTGCTCAACAACATCGACGTCCGCGGCGTCGGCTGGGGCGCCTACGCGCTGTCCCGCGACGGGTTCGTCCGCGCCGAGTGGGACGCGCTGGTCCCGCACCTGCGCTCCGGCGCGCTGGACCCGCTGATCAGCGAACGCTTCGGGCTGGACGACGCCGCGACGGCCCTGTCCCGGATCGACGACCGGGTGGTGACCGGCAAGGTCGTCCTGGAGGTCTGAGCGGGCCTCAGCCTGCGGGCTCCAGATTGTGCCGTACCGGGGTCCTCGGGTGCGGCGCGGCCGCCGGGCGGCCCGCACCCGGGTCCCGCGGCGCCGGCGCCGGGGCCGGCTCGGCGACGTGCAGCCGGTGCCGGGCGGCCAGCGCCCGGCCGGCCGGTCCGGTCTCGCCCAGCGCGTGCAGCGCGAGCGCCCGGTGCGCGGGCACCTCGCAGCGGCGCAGGAACCGGTCCAGCTCGCGGACCGCGTCGCCCGGCTCCCGGGACAGCGCCCACAGCACGACCTCGGCGCGGGCGATCTCCTCGCGGACCCCGCCCATCCGCACGCACAGGTACTCGATGTCCTCGTCGGCGAGCTCGCCCGGCGCCGGGACGTGCATGCCCTGCTCCAGCAGGTACTCGTGCACCGCCCACAGCCCCATCGGGGTCAGCTCGACGACCGTGGGATCCGGGTCGTCGCGGTGCGCCACCTGGGACAGCGCGTCCAGCTCGTCGGCGTCGAGGGTCTCGGTCAGCTCGATCGCGCCGAGCAGCTCGCAGGCGTCGAGCAGCGCGGTGACGTCGCGCCGCCACAGCCGCTGCTCGACATCGCCGGCCAGGTCGTCGACGACGCAGCCCGCGTCGTCGTTGACCGTGTCGCGGACCTGGCGGTGGAAGTGCTCCAGCGGGACCGGGCCGCCGCCGGCCGCGTAGAGGTTGACCCACAGCACCGGGAACGCCTCGGACATCGACATCCCGAACAGCGACGGGGCGCCGAACACGTCGGTGCCGCCCAGGTTGTCGCCCAGCCTGCCGACCGACTCGAACACCCTGCGCCACAGCTCGATCGGCCGGTTCAGCAGCGGCCCGGCGCTCTTCACCGGCAACAGCCTGCCCCGGACGACGCGGACCAGCCGGGCGGCCCGGGCCCAGCGCAGCAGCAGCGAGACCTCGGGCAGGTCGTCGCTGGTGCGGGCGGTCTCCCGGTAGATGTGGTCGAGCTGCAGGTGCGCGGCGAGATCGAGCGCGTCGGCCCGGCCGAGCCTGCCGTCGGAGGTCAGCCGGCGCCCGGCCCGGACCCACACGGTCAGCTTCCGCAGCAGATCGAGCGCATCGGACCGCTCGGCGGCCTCCACCAGTGCCGCCGCGCCCGGCATCGGCACCGGCGGGAGCTCCGGGCTCCACTCGGTGCGCGGCGGGCGCTCGGCCTCCCGGCGCATGATCTCGGCGAGCGCGTGCCGGTCCACGTCGGCCTCGCCGGAGCCGGCCCGGTCCAGGAAGCGCTGCACGGCCACCGGATCGGCGGGGTCGATCCCGTTGCGGTGCAGCTGCACGCCCCAGAACTTGCCGAGATCGTAGTTGCGCTCGTCGGCGAGCCCGTCGTGCAGCGCGGGCGTCGAGTCCAGCACCTGGCGGTGCAGTGCGTCGGGCGGGGCGGACCGCGGATCGAACCAGTCGTGGTCGTCCAGGAAGTCGATCAGGGCGTGGAAGGCGGGGGCGACGTCGTCCGGTTCGAGGACGGTCACCTTGCGCGGGAACCACATCCCCAGCGCGTCGGCCACCTGGGGGCGGGTCCACCGGCCCAGCCTGCGGTCCCGGGAGTACTTGTAGTCCACGGCCGCGGCGACGAGCGCGGTGTCGACCTCGACCCGGTGCCGCCGGGCCCACACGAGGAACTGCTCCAGCAGCCGGCTCCGGGCCTCGGCGTACCCCTGGTCGTCCCCGGGGGTGAACACGAGACGCATCCGGCCCACTGTGTCAGGTCCCTCCGTCCGTTCGCCGAGCACGGTGATGATCTCCGGCGCGCGCGGGGGCCTGCACGCCGGGTCGTAGAAGGTGCAACGAGCGCGCCGATCGCGGGTCACGCCGAACCACTCACCGTCGGTGGGCGGTCGGTGACGACCGGTGCGACGGTTCCCCCCGACGCGCCCTCCCGGAGACCCTCCCACGGACGACGACGGCCGGACACCCCGCGTGGGGTGTCCGGCCGGGCCGGTGTGCGGCGAGCGGTGCCGCCGGATCGGTCAGTCGCCGCCGACCGGGCTGTCCTTCCGCTCGGCGTCGCTTTCCGCGGGCGGACCCGGGTCCGGCACCGCGCCGGACGCCTTCTCGGACGCCGTGTCGGCGGGCTCGGGCTCGGGACCGGGATCGACGGGGCCCTCGCCGGGCTCGGTCATCGTGTAGCCGGGCCCGGTGCCGGGGCCGTTGCGGTACCCGCCCGGGGGTGCCTCCTCCTCGACGCGGTCCTTCGGGAACGCGCCGACCTTGACGAAGAAGTCGTCGCCGTGCCGGTCGGTGGCCCAGTCGACGGCCTGCTCGATCACCTCGGCGCCCTTGAGCTCGCGCAGCACCACCGGATCGCGGCGCAGGTCGCGGAACAGCGCGAAGCAGAGCAGCACCATGATGATCACGAACGGGGCCGCGACCAGGATGGTCAGGTTCTGGATGCCGCCCAGCGCGTCCTCGCCGCCGGTCAGCAGCATCAGGACGGCGACGGCGCCCATCACCGCACCCCAGAAGATGACCACCCAGCGGTTCGGCTCGATGGTGCCGCGCTGGGACAGCGTCCCCATCACGATCGAGGCGGCGTCGGCGCCGGAGACGAAGAAGATCCCGACCAGGATCATCACCAGGATGCCGGTTGCCGTGGCCCACGGGTAGGCGCCCAGCACCTGGAACAGCTGGACGTTGGAGTCCTCGGAGAACTGCACGCCCTGCTGCGCCTGGGTGATCGCGGTGCCGCCGAAGATGCAGAACCAGACCAGCGAGACCAGCGACGGGGCGAGGATGACGCCGCCGACGAACTCGCGGATGGTGCGCCCCCGCGAGATCCGGGCCAGGAACATCCCGACGAACGGGGTCCAGGAGATCCACCACGCCCAGTAGAAGATCGTCCAGCTGGACAGCCACTCGAGCATCGGCTCGCCACCGACCGCCTCGGTGCGCCCGACCATCTCGAAGAACTGGGAGAAGTAGGCGCCGATCGAGGTGGGGATGAGATCGAGGATGATCACCGTCGGTCCGGCGACGAACACGAACAGCGCCAGCACACCGGCCAGGACCATGTTCGTGTTGGACAGCCACTGGATGCCGCGCGCGACGCCGGACACCGCGGAGAGCACGAACGCGGCGGTCAGCACCACGATGATCGCGGCCAGGGTGCCGGGCCCGACCGGACCGTCCGACCAGCCGACGGTCTGCATGCCGCCGCCGATCTGGTAGGCGCCCAGGCCCAGCGAGGCGGCCGACCCGAACAGGGTCGCGAAGATCGCCAGAATGTCAATTGCCTTGCCGATTGGCCCCTCGGCGGTGCGGCGCCCGATCAGCGGGATGAACGCCTGGCTGATCAGCTGCCGGCGGCCCTTGCGGAACGTCGAGTAGGCGATGGCGAGCCCGACCACCGCATAGATCGCCCAGGGGTGCAGCGTCCAGTGGAACAGCGATGTCGCCATCGCGACCTGCATCGCCTCGGTCGTCCCGGGCTCGGCGACACCGGGCGGCGTGGAGGTGGTGAAGAACGAGAGCGGCTCGTTCACGCCGAAGAACATCAGCCCGATGCCCATCCCGGCGGAGAACATCATCGCGATCCACGAGACCGTGCGGAACTCGGGCTGCTCGACGTCGGTACCGAGCCTGATCCGGCCGAACCGGCTGAACGCCACGAACAGCGCGAACGCCACGAACGCCGTCGCGGCGAGCACGAACCCCCAGCCGCCGCCGCGCATCAGCCCGTCGAGCATCGTCTGGGCGGTCGCGCCGAGACTGTCCGGGGACACGATGCCCCACACGACGAACAGCAGCGCGAGTGCCGCGCCCACTCCGAAGATCGTCCAGTCGGTGCGCGACCGACCCTCATCGGATCCGGCCGGGCCGGAATCCGCGCGTGGTTCCACCTGTGTCATTCCAGGTCACGCCCGTTCGGGCGTTTCCCCCTCCCTGGTCGAGCACGCTCGATCGTGCACATCCTTGCGGGGGGAGTGTAGGAAAACCGGACGATGCTGTGGTGACGGAGCGACCCGCCCGAATTGGTCCGTGCAGGTCAGAGTGGTGCGGCTGACTGTTTCAATTCGATATCGTTGAAATTTTGTCCGCTTTGCTGCCGTTTATCGCCATCCGGAACCGTCGACACCACCCGGAACCGGCGCCGCCGGATCGTAGGGTGTCCGGGTGAACACGAACGTGGCCAGCCACAGGTGGTCCTCGGCGATCCGCAGCGTCTCACCGGCGAAATAACCGTCCAGCCCGATCCAGCTGCGGTCCGGGCCCGGCCGGAACCGGGACGAGCGACCGGGCCGTCCGAGACCGCCCAGGTGCAGCATCCCGCCGGGGACCGCCCGCAGCGCGTACGGCGACGGGCCCCAGAACCAGGGGCCGAGCAGGGCCGGGTCCACCGGCGACGGCTCCGGCGCCCACTCGTCGATGATCCGCGGCTCGGCCGCCTTCACGTCGGTGAGCAGCCCGGCGGCCAGCCCCGAGTCCAGGCCCGAGGTGGTGTTGCCCATCGCCAGTGCGCCGGTGCCCTCCTCGCGGTCCACCCAGAGCCCGGCGAGGAACCCGGGCATCGACCCGCCGTGCCCGATCAGCGTCGCCCCGCCCTCGACCCGCAGCACCTGCACACCCAGGCCGTAACCCGCCCACACCGGCGACGACGCGTCGATGCCGGCGGGCAGCGTCATCTCCTCGACGGTGGACGGGGCCAGCACGCCGCTGGTGTCACCGAGCAGGAACGCGCCGAGCCGGGCCAGGTCGCGGGCCGTGCACCAGAGCTGCCCGGCCGGGGCCATCGCTCCGGCGTCGTGCTCCGGCTCGGGCAGCGTGAGTTCGGCCCACGGATGTACCGCGCGGCCCGAAGCCGCCGGCTCCTGCGGCCTCGGCGAGGTGCGGGTCATCCCGAGCGGGAGCAGCACCTCCTCGCGCGCCACCTCGGCCCAGGCCGCGCCGCGGGCCCGCGCGACGACCTCGCCGAGCAGGCCGAACCCGAGATTGGAGTAGTGGAAGCGGCGGGCCGCGGGCAGCACCCGGTCGGCCTCACCGAGGCCGAGCTCGTCGAGCGTGCCGCCGGGCGCCCGCTCCCACCACTGCCCGGGGCTCTCCGAACCGGCACCGGCCAGGTGCGACAGCAGCTGGCCGAGCGTCCGGTCGCCGAGCGGGGTCCCGGGCAGGTGCCGGTCCAGCCGGTCGTCGAGATCGAGGGAGCCCTCGTCGCGCAGCCGCAGCACGGTCACGGCGCAGACCGTCTTGGTGATCGACCCGATCCGGAACTGGACGTCGTCGTGCGCCGCGCCGTCCGGGAAGCTCCCGCGGCCGGCGTGCCAGGCCAGTGCGCCGTCGCGGACGACGCCCGCGACGAGCGCGGGGACACGGCCGTCGCGCTGGGCGCGGGCGACACGGGCGAGCAGGGTGCGCTGGGTCGAGGGGAGCACACGACGACGGTAGCGGGCGGGTTCAGAGCGCGATGTCGGCGTAGGAGGTGAGCCGGACGGCGCGATCGGCGAGCGTGGCGGGCACCGGCTCGCCGACCGGCATCCGGTCGGCGCCGGTGAGCGGCCCGAGATCGAGACCGGTGAGCTCGGCGATCCGGGCGACCGGCACCTGGAACGTCCGGAAGCCGCTCAGCGGCGGCGGCTCGCCGGGGGCGCGGCGCAGGTCGCCGAGCCGGGGCGACTGGTCGAGCAGGAACCCGGTGGTGCCCAGCGCGCCCCCGGTCAGGTAGCCGCCGATCTTCCAGAACAGCCGCGGGACGAGCAGCCCGCGGTACTCCGGGTCGTCGTCGGCGAGCACCGGCCCGGTGAACACGACCAGCCTGCGGCCGTGCTCGGCGGCGTGGTCGAGCAGGTGGTCCTCGAGCCCGAGCCACAGCTCGCGGTCCTGGTTGAACGCCGACGCCTGCGGTGCGGCGTTGGTGTAGTGGAAGGTGTCGTCGCTCGCCCGCTCCGCGACCGCCTGCTCGCCCCAGGCCGGGTCGGCCCGCCGGACCAGGTGCCCGCGGTCGAGGTCGTTGCCGGTGTAGATGTCCGGACCGGCCTGCGCGTCGGCCGGGACCCGGTCGTCCAGCCGCCAGTCGTCCGAGCGCGGCACCGGGCGCAGGGCCGCGCCGTCGATCATCACCGCGGTCGCCGCGGCCAGCCTGCGGTCCGGCCGGTGCAGCGTGGCGAAATGGGTGTAGTCCAGCGGCACCGTCGCGACGCCGGGCGGCGCGACCGGCATCGGCGCCGGCACACCTAGGAAGTCCGGATCGAAACCGCTCACCGCACCCCCCTGGCCAGCCGGTGCAGCAGCGGGGCGGTGCGGAACCCGACCAGCGAGCGCATGACCAGCGACGTCGACGTCCGCTCCACACCGTCGATGGCGAGCAGGTGCCCGGCGATCCGGTAGAGATCGTCGGCGTCCCGGGCGACCAGGTGCACCAGCAGGTCCTCGGCGCCGGAGACGCCGTGCACCTCCAGCACCTCGGGGACCCGGTCCAGCGCATCGGCGACCGCGGCCAGCTCGCGCTGCACCACCCGCACCGTCACGAACGCGGTGAGCGGGTAGCCCAGCGCCGCCGGGTCGATCCGGCGCTCGAAGGTGTCCAGCGCGCCGAGCCGGTCCAACTTCGCCAGCCGGGCCTGCACGGTGTTGCGGGAGAGCCCGACCCGGTCGGCGAGCGCCAGCACGGTCGCCCGCGGGTCCTCGGCGAGCGCGAGCAGCAGGCGGGCGTCGTGGCCGTCCAGCTCGCTGCGCACCCTGCCGTCCATTCTCCTGCTCACCCTGCTGCCCACCCACGGGCCGTCCGTGCGGTGCGCACTCTGCCGCCCCGGCGCCGTCCTGTCCAGGCCGCCCGCGTGCATTCTGCTCAGTTCCCGGCCCGTCGGTTGTGCAGTCATCGGAGTGGTGGTGAGCTGCTGGTGCAACGTGCGTGGTCCCCGGCCACCACGCCGGCGAGGGAGCTGGAGACACCGATGACCGACACCGACGACCGCGGGACGATCGCCGACATCGAGCAGCGGGTGCTGTGGCTGTCGACCGCGATCATCGACGCCGCCAACCGGCGCGGCGACCCGAGCGGGCTGAAGGTGGGTGGGCACCAGGCGTCGTCGGCGTCCCTGGTGACGATCATGACCACGCTCTGGTTCGAGCACCTGCGGGCGGCCGACCGGGTGTCGGTGAAACCGCACGCGTCGCCGGTGCTGCACGCGATCAACTACCTGCTCGGCGAGCTGGACGAGGCGTACCTGCCGACGCTGCGCGCGTTCGGCGGGCTGCAGTCCTACCCGTCGCGGTCCAAGGACCCGGACCCGGTCGACTACTCGACCGGTTCGGTCGGCATCGGCGCGACCGCCCCGATCTGGGGGGCGCTGGCCCGCCGCTACGTCGACTCGCACTTCGGCGGCGCAGGACGGGGGCGGCAGTACTCCCTGGTCGGCGACGCCGAGCTGGACGAGGGTGCGGTCTGGGAGGCGATCCTGGATCCGATGGTCGGCGAGCTCGGCGAGGTCGTCTGGGTCGTCGACCTGAACCGGCAGTCGCTGGACCGGGTGGTCCCCAACATCGGCGCGCCGCGGCTGGAGGGCATGTTCGGCGCCGCGGGCTGGCAGGTGCTCACCGTGAAGTACGGCCGGCTGCTGCACGAGCTGTTCGCCCGCCCCGGTGGTGACGCGCTGCGCGAACGCATCGACGCCATGCCGAACCCGGAGTACCAGCGGCTGCTGCGCTGCGACGCCGCCGAGGTCCGCAAGCGGCTCCCGGACGGCGTGCCCGACGGCGCCGGGCTGGCCGGGCTGATCGAGGACCTGGACGACGCGACGCTGCTGGCCGCCGTCCGGAACCTGGGCGGGCACGATCCGGCCGCGCTCGGCGAGGCGTTCGACGCGATCGACGACACCCGCCCGACGGTCATCCTCGCCTACACCGTGAAGGGCTACGGCCTGGCCACCGCGGGCCACCCGCAGAACCACGGCTCGCTGCTGACCGCCGAGCAGGTGCGCGAGCTCGCCGACACGGTCGGCGCCGACGTCGACGACCCGTGGCGGCGGTTCGATCCCGCGAGCCCGGCCGGGCTGCTGTGCGCCCGGACCGCCGAGCGGCTGCGCCGGGAGCCGGCCGTGCCGGAGCCGGTGCCCGCGCTGCCGACCGACATCGGCCGCACCCCGTCCGGCCGGGCCACCACCCAGGCCGCGCTCGGCCGCGCCCTGCTCGACCTGACCCGGGAGGCGCCCGACGCGGCGGGCCGGGTGGTCACGCTGTGCCCGGACGTGTCGTCGTCGACGAACCTGGGCGGCTGGGTGAACAAGGTCGGCGTGTGGTCCAGCGCCGAGCGCCGGGACTGGTTCGACGACGACCCGGAGACAATCCTGCACTGGCGCGAGCGGCCCACCGGCCAGCACCTGGAGCTGGGCATCGCCGAGGGCAACCTGGTCGGCGCGCTCGGCGAGCTGGGCGCCACCTGGTCGCGCTGGGGGCGCCCGGTGCTGCCGATCGGGGTGCTCTACGACCCGTTCGTCGAGCGGGCCCTGGAGCCGTGGTCGTTCGGCATCTACGCCGGCGGGCAGTCGATCCTGGTCGGCACGCCGTCCGGGGTGTCGCTCGCCCCGGAGGGCGGCGCCCACCAGTCGATCACCACCCCGTCGGTGGGACTGGAGCAACCCGGCTGCGTGACCTACGAGCCGGCGTTCGCGATCGACGTCGAGTGGACCCTGCTGGCGTCGCTGGCCCGGCTCGGGCGCCCGGACGGGACCTCGGCCTACCTGCGGCTGTCGACCCGGCCGGTGGATCAGTCGCTGGCCGCGGTGCCGTCCGATCCGGCGGCCCGCGAGCGGCGCCGCCGCCAGGTCGTCGCCGGGGCGTACCCGCTGCGCCACGCGGGCACCGCGCCGGACCTCACGATCGCCGCGATGGGGCCGCTGCTGACCGAGGCGCTGGCCGCCGCCGACCGCCTGACGGCGCTCGGGCACGCGGTGGACGTGGTCTGCGTGACCGCGCCCGGACTGCTGTTCGACGCCGTGCAGGCCAGGGCGGGCCGCCCGGCCCGGCCGCAGGCGCAGCCGTGGGTGCTGGAGTCGGCGTTCCCGGCGCGGCGCGCCGCACCGCTGGTCACCCTGCTCGACGGGCACCCGCACACGCTGGCGTTCCTGGCCGGGATCAACCGGGTGCCGGCCACCCACCTGGGCGTGACCCGGTTCGGCCAGTCCGGTGATCTCGCGTCGGTCTACGCCCATCACGGGCTGGACGCCGACGCCGTCGTCGGGGCGGCACTGGACCTGCAGTAGCCGGGATCAGGCGAGGACCTCGTCCAGCCAGTCGAACGCCTCCCGGTGGAACACCGCCCGGCCGGTCATCTCGCAGTGCCCGGTGACGCCGTCGGCCGGGCCGAACTCGACGTAGCGCGACGGGCAGGTCAGCCGGGCGGCGAACGTCGGTGCGACCGCGGTGAGGTCGTCGCCCGCGGTGCGGCAGACGAACGTGGGGCAGCGGATCAGGTGCTCGCGCCCGGCGAGGGTGTAGTCGGCCAGCACACCGAGCAGCTCCAGCGGGTCGTCGACGCCGTGCACCCACAGGTTGCGGCGCAGCGACCAGCCGGCGCTCGGCCTGCGCAGCACCGACCGGAGCGCCGCGGCCAGCACCGGGCGGGTGAGCACGGTGCCGTGCGGGAGGTTGCGGGTCAGCGGCCGCGGGATCCGCGCCCGGAGCGCGCCCAGCAGGTCGTAGGGCCCGCTGTCGGACACACAGGCGGCGAGCCGGTGCTCGGCGGTCGCCGCCCGCGGGGCGGTGTACCCGCCGAAGCTCCAGCCCATCAACGCGATCCGGGCCGGATCGACACCGGGCAGCTCCAGCACGTGGTCCAGCACCGGGCCGACCACGTTCTCCCAGTCCGGCCGGAACACGATGCCCTGGTCGAGCAGCACCGAGCCCTGGCCGGGGCCGTCGAACGCGATCACGTGGTAGCCGCGGTCGAGTGCCGCGGCGCCGTTGGCGAACCAGAGCTCCTCGACCGTGCCGTCGTAGCCGTCGGTGAGGATCAGCGTCGGCCGGGGCTCGTCGCCGTCGCCGGCGCGGAAGAAGTAGCCGGGCAGCGTGGTGTCCCGGTAGGGGATGCCGAGGATCTGCGGCGGCCGGTCGAACAGCTCCGCCGCGGCCCGGAAGGTGGCCGTCTGGGCGTGCGCGCTGTCCCGGAACCGGGCGTCGAAGAGTCCCATCGGTTCCTCCCTCGGCGCAGCTGTCACCGCAGGATCTCCACCAGCAGCACCCAGGTGCTCACCAGCGCGCCACCGATCGCGCCGACCGTGGCGACGACGATGCCGTAGGCACCGGCCGGCCGGCCGGCGACCAGCAGCGCGCCGGCCGCGGCGATGCCGCCGACGGTGACCGCGGCCGGGAGGACCGTCGACACCAGCCGCACGGCCACCGCCTGCTGCGGCGGCCGGGCTCCCGGCCGGGCGAGGTAGAGCACGCCCGGGCCGAGCACGGCGGGCAGGACCAGCAGCTGCACGCCGTACGCGGCCGGGCCCTGCGGCACGGTGAGCAGCATCGCCGACAGCGTCGGCAGCACCAGCAGCAGAACGGCGAAACCCGAGCGGGTCGGGAGCTCCGCGGTGTCGACGATCAACCGGATGTTGATCGACATCGAGACGAAGAGCAGCCCGATCAGTGCCGCCCCCGCACCGGTGACGGCGACCCCGAAGTCGGTCCAGCCCTCCATGCGGCGGACACTCGTCCGCCGCGCCCGCGGTGTTAGGGGGCGGGCGGCTCGTGCGGCGGCTCGTCGCCGCCCTCGGCCAGGAACCGCTCGAACTCCGCGGCCAGCTCGTCGCCGCTGGGGAGTTCGCCGCCCTCCAGCCCGTCGGTCAGGTCACCGGCCTCGCGGGCGGCGGCGACCTGGTCGTACTGCTCCTCCAGCGCCTTCACCACCTGGACGACCTCGTCGGACTCGGCCATCTGCTCGGCGATCTCGGTGTCCGCCTGCTCGGCGGCCCGGGTCAGCGTCTCGGTCGGCAGGTAGAGGCCCGCCGAGAGACCGGCGTGGTCGAGCAGCACCCGGGCGGCCTGCGGGTAGGCCGAGCGCGCCAGGTAGTGCGGGACGTGCACGGCGAAGCCCATCGCGTCCTGTCCGGCCTGGCCGAGCCGGTACTCCAGCAGCGCGGCCGCACTGCCCGGGACGTCCGCGGTCGCGAACCACGGCTGGTGTCCCTCGACGAGCTCCGGGCGCGTCGCGTGCGCGGTGACGCCGATCGGGCGGGTGTGCGGCACCGCCATCGGGATGCCCTGCAGGGTGATCACCAGGCGGACGCCGAGCTGCTCGGCGAGCAGGCCCACCGCGGCGACGAACCGCTCCCACTGGGTGTCCGGCTCCGGCCCGGCGAGCAGCAGGTACTGCGTGTCGCCGGTGTCCTGGAGCGCGACCACCTCGAGCGTGGGCGGGTCGTAGTCGGCCCAGTGGTCGGTCTCGAAGCGCAGCGGGGGGCGCCGCGACCGGTAGTCGACGAGCTGGTCGATGTCGAAGCTCGCGACCCGGCTGACCTCCCGCTCGTCCTTCATCGCGCCGACGGCGAGCGCGCCGGCGTTGCCGGCGTCGACGAACCCGTCCAGCACGACGATCAGCACGGGCTCGTCGAGGTGCGGCGCGGCCGGGTCGACCTGGTAGAGCTGAGCGGGATCGAGCACCGGGTCCTCCGTGTGGTGGCGTCCGCGACGGCCGGGGCCCGCCGCCGGCCCGACCCTAGCCGGACGGCGGCCGGTGCTGCCGGTGGCCGCGGCCCGGCCGGGTGTGACGCTGGTCGGCCGGGGGCGTGCGGCGGGCCCGGATGCCGCAGAATGGTCGTTCGTCATGGCAACGTTCTCGGCGCCGCGTGGCGCCTACCTGGTCTGGTCGGCCGGCCTGCTCGCCTACACGGTGGCGGTGCTGCAGCGCAGCTCGTTCGGGGTCGCCGGGCTGGACGCCGCGGAGCGGTTCGACGCCTCGCCGACGGTGCTCGCCGGGTTCCTCGTGCTGCAGCTGCTCGTCTACGCCGCGCTGCAGGTGCCGGTCGGCCTGCTGCTCGACCGCTTCGGTGCCCGGGCGATGGTGCTGGCCGGCGCCGTGACGATGACCGCGGCGCAGGTGCTGGTCGCGCTGGCGACCGCGCTGCCGCTGGCGATCGCGGCCCGGGTGCTGGTCGGGATCGGCGACGCGCTGACCTTCATCTCGGTGCTGTCGGTGGTGTCGGTCTGGTTCCCGGCCCGCCGGGTGCCGCTGATGACGCAGCTGACCGCGCTGCTCGGCCAGTCCGGGCAGGTGCTGTCGGCGATCCCGCTGGCGACGCTGCTGCACGGCCACGGCTGGACGACCGCGTTCCTCGCCGCCGCGGCCGCCGGGCTGGTCGCGACGATCGCGGTGGCGGCGGTGTTCGTGAACCGGCCGCCGGGCAGCCCGGAGCCGGCCCCGGCGGCGAGCCCGCGCGAGGTGCTCGACGGCCTGGCCGGGGCCTGGCGGCACCCGGGGACCCGGCTCGGGCTGTGGTCGCACGCCGGGACCCAGTTCTCCGGCCTGGTGTTCGCGCTGCTGTGGGGGGTGCCCTACCTCGTCGCCGGGCAGGGGATGAGCCTGGCGGGCGCCTCGGCGATGCTGACCGTGCTGGTCGCCGCGGGTGCCGTCGCCGGGCCGGTGTTCGGCGAGTTCACCGCCCGGCACCCGCTGCGCCGGTCCTGGCTGGTGCTGGCGGTGATCGGGTCGACCGCCGTGGTGTGGGCGATCGTGCTGCTGGTGCCGCCGCCCGCCCCGCTGTGGCTGCTGGTGCTGCTGGTGGTGGTGCTCGCCGCGAACGGGCCGTGCTCGGCCGTCGGGTTCGACTACGCCCGCACCTTCAATCCCGAGCACCGGCGCGGAACGGCCGTCGGCATCGTCAACGTCGGCGGGTTCACCGCATCGCTGCTGACGACGCTGCTGGTCGGCGCCGTGCTCGGGATCTCAGGCGGCTACACCCCGGAGGCGTTCCGGGTGGCCTGGCTCGTGCAGTTCCCGATCTGGGCGATCACCGTCGCCGGGGTGCTCGTCGCGCGCCGCCGGGCCCGCCGGGTGCTGGCGGAGGAGGGCACGATCGTGCCGCCGCTGCGCGAGGTGCTGAGGCGGCGCCGGCGGACCCCGTGATCCGGGCTCACTCGGCCAGCAGCCGGTACAGCGCCTTGCGTGCCGCGGTCAGCGCCTCGGTGGCCGCGGTGACCTGCTCGGGCGTCCCGGCGGCGGCCACCTGCCGGGCGGCCGCGTGCAGCCGGGCCAGCTCGTCGCCGAGCCCGGTGGCCGGGTCGTCGGCCGCGGCCTCCGCGTCGTCGGCGAACGGGGCCCACACCGCGTCCAGGGTGGCGCGGTGCTCCGCGACGTGCCGGGTGCCCTCCTCGGTGAGGTGGACGACGCGGCGGCCGTCGGTCTGCTCGGAGCGGACCAGGCCCTCGTCCTCCAGCTGGGACAGCATCGGGTAGACCGAGCCGGGGCTCGGCTTCCACCGGCCGCCGGTCCGGGCGGTGATCTCCTGGATGATCTCGTAGCCGTGCCGCGGCGCGTCGGCGACGACGGCGAGCACCGCCGCCCGGACGTCACCGCGGGCGGTCCGCCTGCGGCCGAAGCCGCGCCCCCGCCCGCCGGGGCCGAACCCACCGGGCCCGAAGCCGCCGGGGCCGCCGGGGCCGCCGAAGCCGCCCGGGCCGAACGGCCCGCCGGGGCCGAAACCGCGGCCGCGGCCGTGCGGGCCGCCGCGGTGCGGACGGCCGCGGCGCGGGTCGTCACCCTCGTGGTCTGCCTGGTCGTCGTTCATGAATGCCTCCTCGCGGCCGCGCGGGCCGGGTCGTCCGAACCGTCCGGGCCGGCCGAACGGCCGCCGGAGACCGTGCACGTCTCGCATGGTCATGACGTGTGTTCCTCTCGTCGCGAGCCTCCTCTTCGATCGGCTCGTGTGCCATCACGATATATCGCGACGCGTCGCCGTTGCAACGAGATACGTCTGAGAGTTCGCTGTGTGCCGCGTCGCCGCTGGCCCGGCCCGGCCCGATGCCGTTGACTGGCCGGACGGGCCCGGACCGGCCGGGCCCGGCGAGGGGAGGGGGCGTCGTGGGGCGTCACGACCGGCGGAGGCCGGCCGACGGGGACACCGCGGGCACCGCGGAGGTGTCCGACTCGGCCGAGGAGCTCGACCTCAGCGAGGTCTCACCGGCGGTCCTGCGCGACCGGCTCTCCGCGCACGCGGACGGCCGCGACGACCAGGTCGTCCGCGCCGCCGCCGAGCTGCGGGCGAGCCTGGACCGGCTGGCGGCCGGCATCGCCCACCGCCGAGAGGCGCTCGTCGTGCGGGCGGGGGAGATGGCGCGCGCCGCGGCGCCGTTCGCCGGCGGGGCGCTCGCGGCCGGGCTCGGCGCGGTACTGGTGGTGCGACGGGTGCGCCGGCCAGATCGTTAGCTTGCGCAACGCCGCCCGCCGGGCGGACACTCGGTGCTCCGGCGGTGGCGATGGAGGTACGCGATGAAGGTCTCCGACATCCTGCGGATCAAGGGCGACACGGTGCACACGGTGCTCTCGTGGAACACGATCGCCGAGGCGGCCGCCCGGCTGGCCGGGCCACCCGCGATCGGGGCACTCGTGGTGTCCGACGACGGGTTCCGCGAGCGGGTCGCCGGGATCATCTCCGAACGCGACATCGTCCGCCGGTTCGCCACCGACGGCGCCGGCCTGACCCGGCTCACCGTGGCCGACGTGATGACCCGCAAGGTCGTCACCTGCGCACCGGACGACTCGATCGCCGAGGTCATGGCCTCGATGAACCGCTGGCGGCACCGGCACCTGCCGGTCGTGGAGAACGGCAGGCTGCGCGGCATGATCAGCATCGGGGACGTGGTGAAGCAGCGGCTGGCGGAGATGAGCACCGAGGCCGGGGTGCTGCGCGACATCTACATCGCCTCACACTGATCCCGGAGGATCACCGTTCCACCGGGAACGACGGGCGCGGCCCGGGCGTTGCACCGGGCATGAGCGCTGCATCTGCTTCGACCGCGGGTCGTCGTGCCGGCCGTACGGCCGCGTTCGCGACGCTCTTCCGTGCCCTCACCCGGCGGGGCGCCCCCGGTGAGCCCGGGCCCGCCCAGCGGGTCCGGGCGCTGCCCTCGATGCTGGGCGACGCCTGGCGCGGCAGCTACCCGCACCTGGGGAAGGGCCGGTTGGCGCTGTTCCTGCTCGCGCTGGCCTACCTGGTGTCGCCGGTGGACCTGGTCCCGGAGGCGTTCCTGACCGTGTTCGGCCTGGGCGACGACGCGATCGTCGCGATGTGGCTGGGCGGCGCGCTGCTGGTCGAGGCCGACCGCTACCTCGGCTGGCGGTCCGGGCCGCCGGTCGTCGTCGACGGCGGTCAGGTCTCGCAGTTCGACCGGACGTAGTCGTTGATCCGCTGGCTGGCCGCCTGGTACTCGGGGTCGCTGCGGGCCTCGGCGATCTCCGGGTCGCGGGCGACGGCGATCGTGTCGCCGCCGTTCGCCTCCAGCAGCTGCAGCTGACGCTCCACGATCTGGTTGACCCGGTCGAAGTCCGACCGGATCTCCTGCGGGGCCAGCGCGGTGACCTGCTGGTTGGCCCGGCGCACGTTGGAGGCGACCGCCTCGACGTCGTCCAGTCCGCGGCCGAGTCCGAGCCCACCGACCGGCTGCGTCGCCTGGCGGCTGGCCTGCACCGCGTCACAGAACGGCGTCGTCGCCTGCGCCTGGGTGGTCGTCGCCGGGCGGGACGTGCCGGGCTGGGTCGCGAGCGAACCGCCGCAGCCGGCGAGCAGCACCAGCGCAGCCGGAACGAGCAGCACGAACCGCCGCACAGCCGTCATCGGGTTCCTCCACTCACCACCACCGATCGGGGTGTCGGAGAGTCTAGGTCCGGGCCTGTGAGGTGGGTGTCGTGACCTGCCGATCGGCGGTGTGCCGCTCGTCCCAGGCGGGCCTCCCGGCCGGACGGGTCAGCCGAGCAGCGCCCGCAGCACCCCCGGCACGTCGGTGATGATCCGGTGCACCCCGGCGTCGATCATGCGACGCAGGTCGGTCCCGGAGTTGACGGTGTACACGCCGGTCTCCATCCCGCGGGCCCGGACCGCCGCGACCAGCGCGGCGTCGGTGACCCGGAAGCTCGGGTTCACCTGGTCGGCGACGGCCGCGGCGGCGTCCAGCTCGGCGTCGGTGGGCCGGCTGTCGAACAGCAGGCCCGCCGGGACGTCCGGGGCGGCGGCGGCGAACCGGCGCATCGCGTCGTGGTCGAAGGACTGCACCGCGACGTCGGCCCGCGGTGCCCCGACGGCGTCGGCGACCTGTTGCTCGATGCCGGGGTAGGACGCCGGGTCCTTCAGCTCGATCAGCAGGTCGGCCCGGTCCCCGACGCGGGCGAGGAGCTCGCCGAGGGTGGGGACCGGCTCCCCGGCGAACCCGGGACCGAACCAGGAACCCGCGTCGAGCCGCTTCAGCTCGGCGAGGGTGAACGTCCCGACCGGTTCCGCGGCCCGGTCCGGGAGGACCCGGGCGACGTCGGTGGTGCGGGCGAGGGTGGTGTCGTGCAGCAGGACCAGCTGCCCGTCGGCGGTCCGCTGCAGGTCGACCTCGATCGAGTCGGCGCCCTGCGCGAGCGCCTCGTCGACGGCGGCGAGGGTGTTCTCCGGGGCGTCGGCGGAGGCGCCCCGGTGGGCGACCACCTGCACGGCCGGGCCCGGTCCGGCGGGGGAGGGGTGTCGCATGTCGCCGATCCTGCCGGGCCGGGCGGTCGGCCCGGTGCACGCCGGACGGCGCCGGGATGACACCGGGCCGAACCGGTCACGGGTCACGGGCGGGCGGCGGCGGCGTCGAGGGCGGGCAGGTAGCCGTCCCGGTATCCGGCGGCGGTCGGGTGGTAGGCGGCCGGGCTGCCCGCGGCGGGCGGGTTGATCCACGGCTCGGCGCCGCACAGGCCGTGCCCGGCGAACGAGTCGCGGACGTCGACGAACTGCCCGCGGAAGCGCTGCGCGGCGTCGGCGAGCGCGTCGTTCAGGGTGTCGGCGGCCCGGTTGAGCGCCTCCCGGCGGGCCGCGTTCGGGACGCCCGGGACGTCGCAGGCCGCGCCGGGCTCGAACAGCCGCGGATAGCCGAGGACGACGATCCGGGCGTCCGGTGCCTGCAGCCGCACCGCGACGATCACCGAGATCAGCCCGCCCGGTGCGAACAGCTCGGCGATCCGCTCACCGCCGCGGACCGCCCGGAAGCAGGCCTCGTCGTCCGGGGCGGTGCTGCAGGTGGCGAGCACCGGGCCGAAGCCGGTGTCGTTGCCGCCCGCGGTGATCGTCACCAGGCCGGTGTCCGCGGAGACCGTCCTGACCTGGCGGGCGAGCACCTCGCCGCTGGTCGCTCCGCTGCAGGCGACGGTGCTGAACGACGCGGGCCCGTGCCGTTCCGCCCAGAGCGCGGGATAGGCGTCGGGCCCGCGCAGGCACTCCCCGCTCGCCGGGTCGGTGGCCGCACCGACGCCCGCCGCGTAGGAGTCGCCGAGCGCGACGTAGCGGGTCGCCTGCTGCGCCGACGCGCCCGGGGCGGCGACGGCCGCGGGGGCCAGGCCGACGAGCAGCAGCACGGCCAGCACGGGGACCAGGAGTCGGCGCACACGTCCCAGCCAACCCGGCGGGGGACGGGCGGGCAATCGCGGTTCCGGGTGAGGGGCGGTACGGGCCGTGCGGCACCGGTGGGCCGAACGGGTGCGCGGGAGCTGCCGGCCGGCGGCGTCCGCGGCGTCGGCGCAGCTCCCGGCCCTGCCCGCTCGACCACGCTGAGTGACCGGCAGCGCAGGGCGGCAAACGGACGTACCACTCGCCCGTCCGGTGCGCGATCCCGTCGTCGCAGGTGGAGTGACGATTTTCGGCGCACCGACCGGTTGTCCCTGCGGTGAACGGCAGGTGATGGCCGCTCTCGTCACCCAGCGTCCGCTCACCGCCCGACGGCTTCCAGTGGTCTCGTCATCACTCGTTCGGGTTTGCCCTCGCGGGGCGGCGGGCTAGCGTCGGCGTCAGATCACGGAACGGTCACGAACCGGACGCAGCCCGACCCCCCGACGGGCTGCCCCGCTCCCCACGGGTTGTCCGCCGTTCCGCGATCCGGAAGGAAGATGTGGCACGGCATCGCTCCCCCCAGGGTCGGCCCGCGGGTCTCGGGCTCCTGTCCCCGCAGTTCGCGGTGGCAGGGGTCGGAGACATGGCCGGCGCGTTCCCGTCCGGTCCGCACGTCCGGCGCTCCCGCCGCGCCGAGGACCGCCCCCGCTACTCCGCGAGCACCCGGATCGCGGCCGCGGTCGTCGCGGTCGGCGGTCTCGCCGGCGCCGCGCACGCCTCGGCCGGCGGCGAGGGGCTCCCCGCCCCGGTGACCGGCTGGCTGGACACCGCCTCCGCGGCGTTCACCGGCGGTGGCGCCACGGCCGGCCTGGCGGCGCCCGAGGCGGTCCCCGCCGCCGCGCCGATCGCCGATCCCGGCACGATCGCCGCGCTGGCCACCCCGGCCGCCGGCGGCGCCTCGGTCGCCGCGCAGACCGTCATCGCCGGAGCCGGCGTGCACTCCAGTGCCGCGGACGCCGTCGACGGCGCCGTCGCCTCGATCGCGAAGGTGCAGGAGGCCGCCGCCGAGCAGGCCCGCGCCGCCGAGGCCGCCCGGGCAGCCGGTGCCACCGGCTCGCTGGAGAGCCCGTCGGTCGCCGGTGGCGCGGTGTCGATCGTGTCCGGCCGGGTCACCTCCGGGTTCGGCTCGCGCTGGGGCTCCCAGCACATGGGCCTGGACATCGCCGCCCCGATCGGCACCCCGATCAACGTCCCGATCGACGGCACCGTGATCAGCTCCGGCGCGGCGAGCGGGTTCGGCATGTGGGTCCGGGTGCAGCACGACGACGGCACGATCACCGTCTACGGCCACATCAACCGCTCGCTGGTGTCGGTGGGCGAGCGGGTGACCGCCGGGCAGCAGATCGCCGAGGTCGGTAACCGGGGCCAGTCGACCGGGCCGCACCTGCACATCGAGGTCATCGACCCGAGCGGCACGAAGATCAACCCGAAGCCGTGGCTGGACGCCAGGGGCTTCTCCTACACCTGATCAGGACTTCTGCACGCTCTCCAGCGCGCGGATCTTGTTCGTCGCGTCCAGGGCCGCCACCTTGTACGCCTCGGACAGGGTCGGGTAGTTGAAGACGGTGTCGACCAGGTAGTCGACGGTCCCGCCGCAGCCCATGACGGCCTGCCCGATGTGCACCAGATCGGTCGCGTTCGTCCCGAAGACGTGCACGCCGAGCAGCGTCCGGTCCTCCACGGAGACGAGCAGCTTCAGCATCCCGTAGGAGTCGCCGACGATCGCGCCGCGCGCCAGCTCCCGGTACCGGGCGAGCCCGGTCTCGTACGGCACCGCGGCCGAGGTCAGCTCCGCCTCGGTGTGCCCGCAGAACGAGATCTCCGGGATGGTGTAGATCCCGATCGGCTGCAGCTCGTGCAGCTGGCGGACCGGCTCGTCGAACAGGTGGTAGGCGGCCAGCCTGCCCTGGTCCATGCTGGTCGACGCGAGCGCCGGGAACCCGATCACGTCGCCGACCGCGGCGATGTGCTCCACGGTGGACCGGAACTGCTTGTCCACCTCGATCCGGCCGCGCGGGTCGGCGCTCAGGCCCGCCTTCTCCAGGTCCAGCTCGGCGGTCAGCCCCTGCCGGCCCGCCGAGTACATGACCATGTCGGCCGGGATCTTCTTCCCGCTGGCGAGGCTGGTGACGGTGCCCTTCCCGTTCACCTCGACCGAGGACACCTCCTCGCCGAACCGGAACGTCACGGCCTGGTCGCGCAGGTGGAACTTCAGCGACTCGACGACCTCCGGGTCGCAGAAGCCGAGCATCGTGTCCCGCTTCTCCACCACGGTGACCCGGGTGCCCAGCGCGGCGAACATCGAGGCGTACTCGATCCCGATCACCCCGGCGCCGACGACCACCATCGAGCCGGGCACCCGGCCCAGCTCCAGCACCTGGTCGGAGTCGACGACCCGCTCGCCGTCGAACGCGACCGTGTCCGGCCGGGCCGGCCGGGTCCCGGTCGCGATCACGAACTTCTCCGCGCTGACCTGGTTGTGGTCGCCCCGCCCGGCGCCCTCGACGACGACCGTGTGCGGGTCGGTGAACCGGGCGGTGCCGGTGAGGATGTCGACGTGGTTGCGGAGCAGCTGGTTGCGGACGATCTCGGTCTCCCGGCCGATCACGTGCCGGGTGCGGGCCAGCAGGTCGTCGATCGTGATCTCGGCCTTGACCCGGTAGCTCGCGCCGTACATCTCGCGCTGGCTGAACCCGGACAGGTACAGGACGGCCTCGCGCAGCGTCTTCGACGGGATGGTCCCGGTGTTGACGCAGACGCCGCCCATCATGTGCCCGCGGTCCGCGATGGCGACGCGCCTGCCGAGCTTGGCCGCGGCGATCGCGGCCTTCTGCCCGCCGGGGCCGGAACCGATCACCACCAGGTCGTAGTCGTACACGGGGTGCACCTCCGGGTCGGTCACGCGACCAGCCTCATCGCCGCCGGGGCACCGGGCAACAGCCCGCGCGTGAACAGCGTGTCACGCCTGGTACGCCCGGCGGCGCTCCTCCGCGAGGAAATGCGCGGTCTCCCGGGTCGCGGTGTACAGCGAGCGGTAGTGCGGGTGGTACCGGTCGTAGATCTCGCGGGCCGCCGGATCCGGCTCGATCGTCCGGGCGACCGGGTTCCACCTGCGCAGTTCGGGCTCCGCGCCGGTCGCGACCGCGGCCAGCCACGCGTCGCCCAGCGCGGCCCCCACGGTCTGTTCCGGGACGTCCTGGGGCACCCCGGTCACGTCGGTGACGATCCGCGTCCACAGTCCACCCTGGACCCCGCCGCCCACCGCCACCAGCCGCTTCGTGCCGCCGCCCGCCTGCCGCATCACCTCCAGGTTGTGCCGGACACCGTGCGCGATGCCCTCCAGCGCCGCCCGGTACACCTCGCCCCGGGTGTGCCCGGTGGTCAGTCCGGCGAGGACGCCGCGGGCGTCCGGATCGAACAGCGGGGTGCGCTCGCCGGCGAAGTAGGGGAGCAGCAGCAGCCCGCCGCTGCCGGGCGGCACCTGCGCGGCCTCGGCGACCAGCTCGGTGAAACCCTCGCCGGTCAGGTCGCGCAGCCAGTTGGTGATGGCGCCCGAGGTGGCCATCCCGGCGGCGAGGGTGGTGCTGCCGGGGACGACGCCGCGGGTCGTCCACATCGCCGGGTGCGGGTGCGCCCGGTCGATCACCTCGATCAGGAACATGGTGGTGCCGTACATGACCATGACCTCGCCGGGTGAGGTGACGCCGGCGCTGGTCGCCTCGGCCCAGGCGTCGACCGTCCCGGCGGTGACCGGCAGCCCCTGCGGCAGCCCGGTCTCGGCGGCCGCCGCGGCGCTCACCTGCCCGGCCACCTCGGTCGGCCACAGCAGCCGGGGCAGCTCGATCCCCGGGGCGGTCAGCTCCGCCCAGTCGTGCGCCCAGTCCGCGGCGGCGAGGTCGTACATCGGGTCGCACTGGCTCGCCGAGTGGTGGTCGAGCACGTACTCGCCGGTGAGCCGGTGTACCAGGTACGACGAGCACATCAGGAACAGCGACGCGCGCCGGTGCACCTCCGGCTCGTGCCGGGCCAGCCAGCGCCACTTCGGGCCCACCGCCTGCGACGACAGCGGTGTCCCGGCCCGGGCGAGGATCGCCTCGGCGCCCAGCTCGGCGGTCAGCTCGTCGATCTCGACCCCGGCCCGGGTGTCGACGCCGTAGAGGATCGCCGGGCGCAGCGGGCGCCCGTCGGCGTCCGCCGGGAGCAGCGTCGGGCCGATCCCGGACACGCCGAGCCCGGCCGGCTCCGCGTCAGGGACGGCGGCGAGCAGCTCCCGGACGATCCCGGTGAAGTCGCCCCACCAGATCGTCTCCGCGTCGTGCTCGACCCAGCCCGGGCGGGGCTGGGCGGTGTCGTGGGCGCGATCGGCCCGGGCGAGCAGCCGGCCACCGGTGTCGACGACGACGCCCTTCGAGCCGGAGGTCCCGATGTCGACGCCCAGATAGACCTGCATGGGACTTTCCTACCCTCCCCGGGGTGTGCCGCGCAGCGCTGCCGGGCAGAACATCGGTGCAGGTTGCGGGGTGCCGGGCGGGGTGCGTCCGGTGCTGCCGCCGGGCACCGGCCGCGCCGCCGATAGCAGACCGGTCCGACAGTCCGGGCGCTCCGCGGCCCGCGGAGCCGGACCTGTCCACGAGACCCCCTCCGGAAGTGGCCGCGAGGCCGGTTGTCCACAGCCCGCGGGCCGGCACCGTCGCGGACCCTGGCCCGCCGTCGCAGGATCGCCGCATGACGATCCCCGCCCAGCCCGATCCCGCCGCACCGCCCGGGATCCGCCCGGTTCCCCCACCGGCGGATCCGCCGGTGCCGAGCCCCGCACCGGCCCGGCCGTACCCGGGCGCCGCACCGCCGGATCCGCCGGCCGGCGGCCCGGCCGGGCCACGGCTGCGGCTCGGCGACACCGGGGAGGTGCTGGCCGCGATCCCGGTGCTGATCGGCTTCCATCCGGAGGACTCGCTGGTCCTGGTCGCGATCGGCGGGCCGGGCGGCGGGCGGCGGGTGGGGCTCACCCTGCGGGTCGACCTGCCGGCCCCGCACCAGGTCCGCCGGGTGTGCGACGAGGCCGTGTCGGTGCTGTCCGGGGACGGCCCGGCGGAGGCGGTGGCCGTCGTCGTCCGGGGTGCGCGGACACCGGCCCGGCCCGCCCGCCGCACCCGCCGCGACGTCGCGGTCGCCACCCGCCGCGCGCTCGGCTGGGCCGGCATCGTCCCGCTCGCCGTGCTCTGGGCGGCCGGCACCCGGGAGGGCGACCGCTGGAGCTGCTACCCGCTGCCGGGGCAGGTGTGCGACTGCTCGGGGGTGGTGCCCGGCCCGGCCGCCACCGCGTTCGCGGCGGCCGCCGCGGTGCTGGAGGGCCGGGCGGTGCTCCCCGACCGGGCGGCCGTCCGCGATCAGCTGGCCGGCGGTGCCACCGACCGCGCCCGCCGGGAGCGGCTGGCCGCGGACCCGTCGCCGGTGGACGTGTCCGGAGGCCCGGCCGGGCGCACGCTGCTCGACGCCGCGCTGGCCGACGCCGCCCGGGGGCGGCTCGCGATCGACGACGGGTCCGCCCGGCGGTTCCGGGCCGCGTTCGGCGACCCGGCGTTCCGGGACGAGGCGCTGCGGCGGTGCCTCGGGGCGCAGGCCCCGCACGCCGAACAGCTGTGGGCGGCGCTGACCCGCGCGCTGCCCGCGCCCGGGCGGGCGCATCCGGCGGCGTTGCTGGCGGTCTGCGCGCTGCTGCGCGGCGACGGGCCGCTGGCCGCGCTCGCGGTGGAACGGGCGCTCACCGACCGGCCGGACCAGGTGCTCGCCGCGGTGGTGGACACCTCGCTGCGCGGCGCCACGACACCGGGGGAGCGGTCGCCGTACGCGGGCCCCGGCGGGCTGCGACGGCTGCTCACCGCGATGCTCGGCACCGGCGGCCCGGGCGGCTCCCGGTGAGCGGGTCAGCGGCTGCGGGCGAACTCCCACGCGTCGGCGACGATCCGCTCGATCTCGGTGCGCGAGGGCTTCCAGCCCAGCTGCTCGGCCGCCCGGTCGCCGGCGGCGACCAGCACCGCCGGGTCACCGGGGCGGCGCGGCGCCACGACCGCCGGGATCGGGTGCCCGGTCACCCGGCGGCAGGTCTCGACGACCTCCAGCACGGAGAACCCGTGCCCGCTGCCCAGGTTGTAGATGTCGTGCCGGCCGGGGGTGGCGTGGTCCAGCGCGAGCAGGTGGGCGTCGGCCAGGTCGTCGACGTGGATGTAGTCGCGCACGCAGGTGCCGTCGGGGGTCGGCCAGTCGTCACCGTAGATCGAGATGGACTCGCGGGTGCCGGCGGCGACCTGCAGGACCAGCGGGATGAGGTGGGTCTCGGTCGCGTGCCGCTCGCCGAGCCGGTGCCCGCCGCCCACGTGCGCCCCGGCGACGTTGAAGTACCGCAGGCTGGTCGCGGCGAGGCCGTGCGCGTGCGCGTACGAGGTCATCATGTGGTCGATGGCGAGCTTGCTCGCGCCGTACGGGTTGGTCGGCCGGGTCGCGGCGATCTCCGGGATCGGCACCCGGTCCGGCTCGCCGTAGGTGGCCGCGGTCGAGGAGAAGACCAGCCGCGGCACCGCGTGCTCGCGGATCGCCTCCAGCAGCCGGAACGAGGCGACGACGTTGCCGTCCCAGTACCGCTCCGGCTTCTCGACCGACTCACCGACCAGCGACCGTGCGGCGAAGTGCAGCACGCCGTCGAAGGAGCCCTCGGCCAGGACCTCGCCCGCGGTCGCGCCCAGCTCGCCCTCGACGAGGGTCGCTCCGGCGGGCACGGCGTCCCGGTGCCCGGTGGACAGGTCGTCGAGCACGACGACCTCGTGCCCGGCTGCGAGCAGGTGTGCCGCGCACACGCTGCCGACGTACCCCGCCCCACCGGTGACGAGCAGCTTCACTCCGGTCCTCCCACCGTGCCGATCCGACGGTGCGAGCCTCTCACCCCGCCCCCGGTGCGTCGTCGTGCCCCCGGGGTGCGGGGTGCCTACTGCGCCCGGACGAGGACGGCGTGCGCCACCAGGGGGGCCACGGTGGCCTTCTCTCCCTCGGTGACCACCGGGACGGGATCGCCGAACCGCGGGATGGAGCCGACCTCCACGATGTGCCCCGGCACGATCCCGGCCAGCTTGAGCTCGGCCATCAGCTCCGCGTCGTTCTGGACGTGCTCGGCGATCCGGCGCACCTCGACCCGGCCGCCGCCGCGGCGGGCCAGCTCGTCGAGCCGCTGCAGCCCCACCTCGAGCGCCGGCGGCACCGAGGAGGACGCGGACAGCCCGTCGCCCCGCTCCAGCTCCTCCAGGCCCGGGATCGGGTTGCCGTAGGGCGACACGGTCGGCTTGTCTAGCAGCCGGAGCAGCTTCCGCTCGACGTCCTCGCTCATGACGTGCTCCCAGCGGCACGCCTCGGCGTGGACGAGCTCCCACTCCAGGCCGATCACGTCGATCAGCAGGCGTTCGGCCAGCCGGTGCTTGCGCATGACGGCGACGGCCCGGCTGCGGCCGTCGTCGGTCAGCTCGAGGTGGCGGTCCCCGGCCACGACGACCAGCCCGTCCCGCTCCATCCGGGCGACGGTCTGGCTGACGGTCGGGCCGCTCTGACCGAGGCGTTCGGCGATCCGCGCGCGCAGCGGGACGACGCCTTCCTCCTCGAGTTCGTAGATGGTTCGGAGATACATCTCCGTGGTGTCGATGAGGTCGTTCACGTGGGGCCCCTTCATTCGGTGGCCAGTCTACCCAGGCCGGCGCCCGGGCACGGTGCGCCCGTCCGGGGCAGGATGGGGCGCGTGTCCGGTTCCATGATCGCCCCCGAGGATCTCGCGGATCTGCTCGCCCCCACCGCGGGGGCTGCGGCCGGTCCGCCCGAGACCACCCGCCCCGTGCTGCTCGACGTGCGATGGCGGCTGCTCGGCCCGCCCGGGCGCGGGGACCACGCGGCCCGCCGGATCCCGGGTGCGGTCTTCGTCGACCTCGACACCGAGCTGGCGGCCGGTCCGTCGGCGCCCGGGCCCGGCGGGCGGCACCCGCTGCCGGGGCCCGGCGCGCTGCAGGCCGTGCTGCGCGCCGCCGGGATCCGCGACGACGCACCCGGCCAGCTCGTCGTCGCCTACGACGACGTCGACGGCTCGGTCGCCGCGCGCGCCTGGTGGCTGCTGCGCTGGGCGGGCGTCGCACCCGGCCGGATCCGGGTGCTCGACGGCGGGTTCACCGCCTGGGAGGCGATCGGCCTGCCGGTGACCGGCACCGCGGGCGACGCCCCGGAGCCGGATCCGGCGCCGCCCGGCGACCTGGTCGTCCGGCCGGGCGCGATGCCCGTGGTCGACGCCGACGGCGCGGCCGCGCTGGCCCGCGACGGCGTGCTGCTCGACGCCCGCGCCGCGGCCCGGTTCCGCGGCGAGACCGAGCCGGTGGACCCGCGGGCCGGGCACATCCCGGGCGCCCGCAACACCCCGGCGGCGGCCACCGCCGGGCCGGACGGGCGCTGGCCCGCCGTCGGCGTGCTGGCCGACCGGTTCCGCGCGGCCGGGATGGCGCCGGGGACACCGGCCGGCGCCTACTGCGGCTCGGGCATCAACGCCTGCGCGATCGTGCTCGCGCTGGAGGAGTCCGGGCTCACCACGCCGGACGCGCCGGCCGCGCTCTACCCGGGCTCCTGGTCGGAGTGGAGCTCGGATCCGCAGCGCCCCGCCGCCACCGGCGACCGGCCGTGGGCCGCTCGGGAGTGACCGTGACCCCGCGTCTGACATACGGTCCCCTCCCATGAGCGCGCGCACGTCGGTCGTGTGGACACCGGAGTTCCTCACCTACCAGCTGTCCGACGACCATCCCCTCAACCCGGTGCGGCTCGAGCTCATGATGGAGCTGTCCCGCGGGCTGGGTGTGCTCGACGGCGTCGAGCTGATCGAGCCGGAGCCGGCGACCGAGGCCGATCTCGACCGGGTGCACACCGCCGGCTACCGGACCGCCGTCCGGTCCGCGCCGGAGGCGCCGTTCGGCGTCGGGCACGGGCTCGGCACCTCCGACAACCCGATCTTCTTCGGGATGCACGAGGCGGCCGCCCTGATCGCGGGCGGCTCGGTGCGCGCCGCCCGGGAGATCGCCGAGGGCCGCGCCGACCGGGCGGTGAACATGGCGGGCGGGCTGCACCACGCGATGCGCGACCGGGCCGCCGGGTTCTGCGTCTACAACGACTGCTCGGTCGCGATCGCCTGGCTGCTGGAGCAGGGCTACGAGCGGATCGCCTACCTCGACGTCGACGTGCACCACGGCGACGGCGTGCAGGCCGCCTTCTACGACGACCCGCGGGTCATGACGATCTCGCTGCACCAGCACCCGCTCACCCTGTGGCCGGGCACCGGCTGGGCGGGCGAGCTGGGCCGCGGCGACGGCGAGGGCTACGCGGTGAACATCGCGCTCCCGCCGGGCACCGGCGACGCCGGCTGGCTGCGCGCCTTCCACGGCGTGGTGCCCTCGCTGCTGGAGCAGTTCCGGCCGCAGGTGCTGGTCACCGAGTGCGGGGCGGACACCCACGCCGAGGACCCGCTGGCGAACCTGGAGATGTCGGTGGACGGCCACCGCGCCGTCTACCACGCGCTGCGCGAGCTGGCCGAGACCACGGCCGGTGGGAAGTGGCTGATCCTCGGCGGCGGCGGCTACGCCCTGTACCGGGTGGTCCCGCGCTCCTGGACGCACCTGATGGCCGTCGCGCTGGACCGCGATCTCGACCCGGACACCTCGATCCCGGCGGACTGGACGGCGAAGGCGTCCACCCACACCCGGGCGCCGCTGCCGGTCTCCATGTCCGACGGCGCGGACCCGTCGTTCGAGCGCTGGGGCGGGTCGTTCGGGGAGCGCGTCGACTCGGCCATCCTGGAGACCCGCCGTGCGCTGTTCCCCCTGCACGGCCTCGAACCCGACGACCCGCGGGACTGAGCGGCGGACAGGACGGACCCATGCCCGACGACGAGCCGCAGCACGAGGACCCCTACCCCTATCCCCGGCAGTGGGAGGCCGACGTCGTCGCCTCCGACGGCGGGATCGTGCACCTGCGCCCGATCACCCCCGACGACGCCGACGCCCTGCTCGCCTTCCACGCCAAGCTGTCCGACCGCACCCGCTACCTGCGCTACTTCGGTCCCTACCCGCGGATCTCGCCGCGCGACCTGGAACGGTTCACCGTCGTCGACCACCGCACCCGGGTCGCGTTCCTGGCGCTGCTCGGCGACGAGATCATCGCGGTCGGCCGGTACGAGGGCCTGACCGCGAGCGGCGGCGCGGCCGTCTCGCAGGGCGCCGGGACCGACGAGCCCGTCACCTCCGCCGAGGTCGCGTTCGTCGTGCGCGACGACCACCAGTCCCGCGGGCTCGGCTCGATCCTGCTCGAGCATCTCGCCGCGGCCGCCCGGGAGAACGGCCTGTCCCGGTTCGAGGCCGAGGTGCTCGTCGAGAACCACGCGATGGTGCGCGTCTTCCGGGAGGCCGGCTACCAGGTCAAGCGGGCCTTCGCGGAGGGCGTGCTGCACCTGGAGTTCGACATCGACCCGACCGAGAAGTCGATCGCGGTCCGCGACTCCCGCGAGCAGGCCGCCGAGGCGCGCAGCGTGGCGAACCTGCTGCACCCCGGCTCGGTCGCGGTGATCGGTGCCTCGGCGGACGAGACCAAGCTCGGCCACACCGTCCTGTCCAACCTGCTGCAGGCCGGGTTCACCGGCCCGGTGTACCCGGTCAACCCGGACGCCCGGTCGGTGCGCGGGGTGCGCGCCTACCCGTCGGTGATCGACATCCCGGACGAGGTCGATCTCGCCGTGGTCGCCGTCCCGGCCGCGAACATCGACGAGGTCATGGACTCCTGCCTGGCCAAGGGCGTCAAGGTGCTGGTGGTGATCAGCTCCGGGTTCGCCGACGCGGGCGACGACGGCGGCACCGTCGCCGAGCGCCGGCTGGTCGCCGAGGCCCGCGCGCACGGCATGCGGGTGGTCGGGCCGAACGCGCTCGGCGTCGCCAACCCGGATCCGGCGGTCCGGCTCAACGCGACGCTGGCCCCGGCGCTGCCCGGCCCGGGCAGCACCGGCTTCTTCTGCCAGTCCGGTGCGCTGGGCACCGCGATCCTGGCGAACGCGCGCAGCCGCGGGCTGGGGCTGTCGTCGTTCGTGTCGGCGGGCAACCGGGCCGACGTCTCCGGCAACGACCTCATGCAGTACTGGCAGACCGACCCGGCGACCGACCAGGTGCTGCTCTACCTGGAGACGTTCGGCAACCCGCGCAAGTTCGCCCGGGTCGCCCGCCGGCTGGCCCGGACGAAGCCGATCGTGGCGGTGAAGTCCGGCCGGCACACCGGGCCGCTGCCGTCGCTGGCCTCGGTCGCCGCGCCGATCGACGAGCCGAGCGTGCAGGCGCTGTTCGAGCAGTCCGGCGTCATCCGGGTGCAGACCCTGCCGCAGCTGTTCGACACCGCGCTGCTGCTGGCCTACCAGCCGCTGCCCGACGGACGGCGGGTGTCCGTCGTCGGCAACTCGACCGCGGTGAACCTGCTCGTCACCGACGGCCTGCTGGACGAGGGGCTGGAACCGGCCGCCGATCCGGTCGACGTCGGCACCCGCGCCTCGCCCGCGGAGTTCGCGGCCGCGGTGCGCTCCGCGCTGGACGGCCCGGGCCGGCCGGACGCGCTGATCGCGGTCTTCGTGCCACCGGTCGCGGTCGAGGGCACCGCGCACGCGCACGCGCTGCGCGACGCCGCGGACGGCGCGGGCGTCCCGGTGCTCGCGGTCTTCCTCGCCGCCGAGGGGATACCGGAGGAGCTGTCCGTGCCGCAGGCCGACGGCACCCCCGGCCGCGGTTCGGTGCCCAGCTACGCGAGCCCGGAGCGGGCGACGTCGGCGCTCGGCCGGGTCACCCGGTACGCCGAGTGGCGCAACACCCCGGTCGGCGAGTTCGTCGTCCCCGAGGGGACCGACACCGAACGGGCCCGGCGGCTGGTCGCCTCCTTCGACCCGGACGCCGAGCACCAGCTGACCGACACCGAGGCCGTCGAGCTGCTCGACTGCTACGGCCTGCGGGTCATCGCCTTCGAGCGGGCCGACGGCGCGGACGCCGCCATCGCCGCCGCCGAGCGGGTCGGCTACCCGGTGGTGATCAAGGCGACCGCCGACGAGTGGCGGCACCGCGGGGACTTCGTCGGCGTCCGGCTCGATCTCGTCTCGGCCGACGCGGTGCGGGCGGCGCACGCCGAGCTGTCCCGGGTCACCGGGTCGCAGGAGGTGTACGTGCAGCGGATGGCGCCGAAGGGCACGTCCTGCAAGCTGGAGGTCGTCGACGACCCGTCGTTCGGCTCGCTGCTCGCCTTCGGCCTGTCCGGGATGGCCACCGAGCTGCTCGACGACCGCGCCTACCGGGTGCTGCCGGTGTCCACCGAGGACGCGCGGCGGCTGATCCGGGCGCCCCGCGCCGCCCCGCTGCTGACCGGCTACCGCGGCACCGAGCCGGTGGACACCGCGGCGCTGGAGGACGTCGTGCTGCGGGTCGGCCGGCTCACCGAGGACATCCCGCAGATCCGGTCGCTGTCGCTGGACCCGGTGCTGGCCTCCCCGGAGGGCGCCTTCGTCACCGGGGCCAGGGTGACGGTCGGCCGCCCGCCCAGCCGGCGCGACGCCGGTCCCCGCCGCCTGGCCTGAACCGGGCGGCGGGGCCGGCCGCGGTCAGCTGCGGAACGACACCTGCAGGGTGGGGGTGGAGGTGTCGGCGAAGAAGTCGTTGCCCTTGTCGTCCATCACGACGAACGCCGGGAAGTCCTCGACCTCGATCTTCCAGACCGCCTCCATGCCGAGCTCCGGGTACTCGAGCACGTCGACCTTGCGGATGCAGTCCTGGGCCAGCCGGGCGGCCGGGCCGCCGATCGAGCCCAGGTAGAAGCCGCCGTTGGCCGCGCAGGAGTCCACCACCTGCGTGGACCGGTTGCCCTTCGCGAGCATCACCAGCGACCCGCCGGCCTCCTGGAACTGCTTCACGTAGGAGTCCATCCGGCCGGCCGTGGTCGGGCCGAACGAGCCGGACGCGTAGCCCTCCGGGGTCTTCGCCGGGCCCGCGTAGTACACCGCGTGGTCGCGCAGGTACTGCGGCATCGGCTCGCCGGCGTCGAGCCGCTCGGCGATCTTGGCGTGCGCGATGTCGCGGGCGACGACCAGCGGCCCGGTCAGCGACAGCCGGGTCTTCACCGGCAGCTGCGAGAGCTGGGCCCGGATCTCGTCCATCGGCCGGTTCAGGTCGATCCGCACGACCTCGTCGGACAGGTCGGCGTCGGTGGCCTCGGGCAGGTACTGCGCCGGATCGCGCTCCAGCTGCTCCAGGTACACCCCGGACGGGGTGATCTTCGCCTTGGCCTGCCGGTCGGCCGAGCAGGAGACGGCCACCCCGACCGGCAGCGAGGCGCCGTGCCGGGGCAGCCGGATCACCCGCACGTCGTGGCAGAAGTACTTGCCGCCGAACTGGGCGCCGATCCCGAAGTTGCGGGTCAGCTCCAGCACCTGCTGCTCCAGGTCGGTGTCCCGGATCGCGTGCCCGAGCTCGGACCCCTCGGTGGGGAGGTTGTCCAGGTAGCGGGCCGAGGCGAGCTTGGCGACCTTCAGGTTGTACTCGGCCGACATGCCGCCGACGACGATCGCGAGGTGGTACGGCGGGCAGGCCGCGGTGCCCAGCGAGCGCAGCTTCTCGTCGAGGAAGGTGGCGAGCCGCTTCGGGTTCAGCAGCGCCTTGGTCTCCTGGTAGAGGAAGGTCTTGTTGGCCGAGCCGCCGCCCTTGGCCATGACCAGGAACTCGTAGTACGGGTCCAGGCCGGGCTTGGCGTACAGCTCGACCTGGGCCGGGAGGTTGGTCCCGGTGTTCTTCTCGTCCCAGAAGCTCAGCGGCGCCATCTGCGAGTAGCGCAGGTTGAGCTCCTGGTAGGCCTCGAACACGCCGCGCGAGACGGCGGCCTCGTCGTCGCCCCCGGTCAGCACGGTCTCGGTCTTCTTGCCGACCACGATCGCGGTGCCGGTGTCCTGGCACATCGGCAGCACCCCGCCGGCCGAGACGCAGGCGTTGCGCAGCAGGTCGGTGGCGACGAACCGGTCGTTGCCGCTCGCCTCCGGGTCGTCGACGATGGCGCGCAGCTGGCGCAGGTGCGACGGCCGCAGCAGGTGCTGGATGTCGGTGACGGCGGCGCGGACGAGACCGGTGATCGTCTCCGGCGGCACCTCGAGGAAGGTGCGTCCGGCGGCCTCGGTCACGGCGCCCGCGGGCAGGTCGAGCTCGCGGTACTCGGTGTCGTCCGGGCCGAGCGGGAGCACGTCGGTGTGGTGGAACTCGGGCATGGCCGGGACGCTACCGGGCCGGCCCGGTGCGCGACCGCAGGTGGAGACGCACGCGACGACGTGACCCCGGCCGCTGCGCCCGGCTAACCGGACGGCCCTCCGGTTGTCCGGTAGCGTGGGTCACATGCCTGGTTCGATCCTCGGAACATCGGTCCGTCGCGTCGAGGACGCCGACCTGATCACCGGTCGCAGCACCTACGTGGGCAACCTGCGCCGCGAGTCGCTGGCGCACGTCGTCTTCGTCCGGTCGCCGCTGGCGCACGCGCTGGTCACCGGCATCGACACGGCCGCCGCCGCGGCGGCGCCCGGGGTGCTCGCCGTGTACACCGCCGCCGATCTCGACCTGCCCGCGCACCACGGCCTGATGGTGCTGAACCCGCGGACCCCGCGCCCGCCGCTGGCGACCGACCGTGTCCGGTTCGTCGGCGAGGCGGTCGCGCTGGTCGTCGCCGAGAGCCGCGCGGCCGCGGTGGACGCCGCCGAGCTCGTCGAGGTCGACTACGACCCGCTGCCCGCCGTCACCGACCCGGAGGCCGCCCTGGCCGACGGCGCCGAGCTGCAGTTCCCGGAGCTGGGCAGCAACCTCGCGGGCGGTGAGCGCGGTCCCGGGCCGGACCCGCTGGCCGGTGCCGAGATCGTCGTCCGGGCCCGGATGGAGAACCAGCGGGTGGCGGCCGTGCCGCTGGAGGGCAACGCGATCGCCGTCGAACCCGGCGGCCCCGGCGACGAGTTCGCGCTCACCGTGCACGTCTCCACCCAGATGCCGCACGGCTTCCGCGCGCAGATCGCCGGCCTGCTCGGGCTGGAGCCCGGCGACGTCCGGGTGATCGCGCCGCACGTCGGCGGCGGGTTCGGCGCGAAGGCCGGCGTGCTCGCCGAGCACACCGCCACCGTCGTCGCCGCGCGCGCCCTGGGCCGCCCGTTGACCTGGGTGGAGACCCGCTCGGAGAACCTGGTCTCGATGCCGCACGGGCGCGGCCAGGTCGGGTACTACGAGCTGGGCCTGACCCGGGACGGCCGGATGACCGGCCTGCGCGCCCGGGTGATCGGCGACGCCGGCGCGTACGCCGGGTTCGGCGGCGCGCTGCCGCTGCGCACCACCTACCTGATGGCGACCGGCGTCTACGACGTCCCGGCGCTGCGCTACGACGCGGTCGCCGCGCTGACCAACACCACCCCGATGGGCGCGTTCCGCGGCGCCGGCCGCCCGGAGGCGGCCGCGCACCTGGAGCGGCTGGTCGACGTCGCCGCCGCCGAGCTGGGGATGGACCCGGTGGAGCTGCGCCGGCGCAACCTGCTCGATCCGGCCGCGTTCCCGCACACCACGCCGACCGGCGCGACCTACGACGTCGGCGACTACGACCTGCCGCTGCGCGAGGCGCTGCGGATCGCCGGGTACGACGAGCTGCGCGCCGAGCAGGCCCGGAGGCGGGCGGCCGGGGACCCGGTCCGGCTCGGCATCGGGGTCGCCGCCTATGTCGAGGTGACCGCCGGCGGCGGGGGCGGTGAGTACGGCTCGGTGACCGTGCACGAGGACGGGACGGCCACCGTGTCGGCCGGCACCTCGGCGCACGGCCAGGGGCACGCGACGTCGTTCTCGATGCTGGTCGCCGACCGGCTCGGCATCCCGCTGGAGAACATCCGGTACGTGCAGTCGGACACCGCGCTCGTCCCGCGCGGCGCCGGGACCGGTGGGTCGCGGTCGCTGCAGCTGGGCGGCACCGCGGTCGCCGAGGCCGCGCACGAGCTGTACGAGCGGGCCCGCAAGCTCGCCGCGGCGCTGCTGGAGGCCTCCGCCGACGACGTGCTGATCACCGAAGACGGCCGGTTCGGCGTCACCGGCGTGCCCGGCGGCCCGACCGTCGGCTGGAGCGAGGTGCACCGGCAGGCCGTGCAGGCCGGGGAGGAACTGCACGTCGGGCTGGACTCCCAGCAGGACGGGGCGACGTTCCCGTTCGGCGCGCACGTGTCGGTGGTCGAGGTCGACACCGGCACCGGGCGGGTCACCCCGCTGCGGCACGTCGCCGTCGACGACTGCGGGCGGATCCTCAATCCGCTGCTCGTCGAGGGCCAGCAGCACGGCGGCCTGGCCCAGGGCATCGCGCAGGCGCTGCACGAGCAGGTGCTGTTCGACGACGAGGGCCAGCCGCTGACCTCCAGCCTGGCCGCCTACACGATCCCGACCGCGGCCGACATGCTCTCCTTCGAGGTGGCCACCACCGAGACGCCGACCCCGCTGAACTCGCTGGGTGCCAAGGGAATCGGCGAGTCCGCGACGATCGGGTCGACGCCGGCCGTGCAGAACGCGGTGGTGGACGCGCTGGCCGATCTCGGCGTCCGGCACGTCGACCTGCCGTGCACCCCGGAACGGGTGTGGCGGGCCGTCACGGCCGCCCGGCCGGGCGCCCCGCAGGATGCCTGGCGGGAGCCGCCCGCGGTGTTCGACGGGCTCCCGGTGCGCGGCGGCGAGGCCGCCGACGACGAGGCCGGCGCCATCTGAGCCGGACGGCGACCCCACCCCTGGGGTGGGGCCGCCGGAGCCGGTGCCGCAGACTCTCAGCGGACGCAGGCGATACCGCCGACGGACTCACTGGAAGGACGCGCACACGATGAGGCTGGCGACGATCCGGACCGCGACCGGGCACCGGGCGGTGCGTGTCGACGGCGACACCGCCGTCGAGACCGGGGAGGCCGACGTCCGTGCGCTGCTGGAGCGCCCGGACTGGTTCGAGCACGCCACCGGAGCCGACGGCCCGGTGCACGACGCCGCGAACCTGGATCACGCGCCGCTCGTCCCGAGCCCTGAGAAGATCATCTGTGTCGGGCTGAACTACCGCGACCACGTGCTGGAGATGGGCAACGAGCTGCCCGAGTACCCGACGATCTTCGGCAAGTTCGCACCCGCGCTGATCGGTGCCCGGGACGAGATCGAGCTGCCCGCCGAGTCCGACCGGGTCGACTACGAGGCCGAGCTGACCGTCGTCATCGGGCGGTCGGTCCGGCACGCCGACGCCGAGGCCGCCCGGGCCGCGATCGCCGGCTACACCGTGCTCAACGACGTCAGCATGCGCGACTACCAGCGGCGCACCAAGCAGTTCCTGCAGGGCAAGACCTGGGAGCACTCCACCCCGCTGGGCCCCGAGCTGGTCACCCCGGACGAGCTGCCCGCCGACCCGGCGGACGGCGGCGCGCTGCGCATCCGGTCCGAGCTGGCCGGCGAGATCATGCAGGACTCGACCACCGACCAGCTGGTGTTCGGCGTCGTCGACCTGGTCGTGTACCTGTCGACGATCCTGACCCTGAACCCCGGCGACGTCATCGCCACCGGGACCCCGGGCGGTGTCGGCGACGCCCGTACGCCGCCGCGCTACCTGACCGACGGCTGCGAGATCGTCACCGCGGTGGACGGGGTCGGCGAGTGCCGCAACGTCTGCCGGTCCGTGCGGTGAGTGGGGACCCTCCCGCCGCACGACCCACCGTCCCGCCGCCGCTGGCCGACTCGCTGGCCTGGGCCGGTGACGGCCAGGCCCACCTGCGGGGCCTGATGACCCGGATGGGCGGTGACGCGCTCACCGCGCCGTCGCTGCTCGCCGGCTGGACGCGGGCGCACGTGCTCACCCACGTCGCCCGCAACGCCGACGCGATGCGCAACCTGCTGACCTGGGCCCGGACCGGGATCGAGACGCCCGCCTACCGCAGCGCGGCGGCCCGGGACGCCGACATCGAGGCCGGTGCCGCGCGCTCCGCCGACGAGATCCGGGCCGACGTCGTCGCCTCCTCCGACCGGCTGGCCGACGCCGTCCGGGCGATGCCGGCCCGGGCCTGGTCGGTCCGGGTCCGGACCGCGCAGGGCGCCGGGATCCCGGTCACCGCGGTGCCCTGGCTGCGCGCCAGGGAGGTCTGGATCCACGCCGTCGATCTCGACGTCGGGGCGTCGTTCAAGGACCTGCCGATCCCGATGCGACGGGTGCTGGTCGCCGACGTCGTCGGGCACCTGGAGCGCAGGCCCGGCTGCCCGCACGTCCGGCTGGAGGAGTCGCGCACCGGGCAGGTGCTGGAGTTCGGGCCCGGCCCGGCCGGGACCGACGGCTCGGCCCCGGCGGACCTGGGGACGGTGCGCGGCCGCGCACCGGACCTGATCGCCTGGCTGCTCGGCAGGCCGTTCGGCAAGGGTCTGCGGGACGCCGCGGGCAACCTGCCGGGGCCGCTGCCGTCCTGGCTCTGACGATCCCGGCCCGGCTCAGTCCCGCCCCTCCAGCTCGTCGAGCCGTGCGGTGGCCCGGCCGAGCTGGCGGGCCATCTCGTCGAGCCGGGCCTGCAGCAGTGCCATCTCCGCGGTGAGCACCGCGACCGCCCCGGCCGTCGCGACCGCGTCGCCCTCGATCTCGTCCCGCCCGCCGAACGCCGAGTCGTCGAGCAGCCGATCCGGATCGGCGCCGGCGGCGCGGGCGCCGATCGGGGTGAGCGGGCCGGCCGGGACGTCGTCGGGCAGCAGCTCGATCCCGGCCAGCCGGGCGAACCGGTCCGGGGTCAGCACCGGCCGGGCGCCCGCGCAGCGGGCACAGACCGGTTCGAGCCGGCGCCAGCCCCGCTGCCCGGCGCCGGTGTCGGCGAGCGCGGACACCGGCATCCCGCACCGGCAGGGCCGCATCCGGACCGACCGGACCCGCTGCCGGGAGTAGCGCAGGCCCAGCTCGTAGCGGCGGAACCGGCCGGACACCGCGACCTCCAGCAGCACCGAGCCCTGGTGCTCCGGCGCGCAGGCCAGCTCCCGGGCGTCGGAGTCGGAGTGGAAACAGTAGAAGCCGCAGTCGCACCAGCGGGACGGGCAGGCGTGCCGACAGCCGTGCGCGCACACCGCGTCGTCGACGGTGCGGTAGACGTGCGCCCGGCCGAGTGTGACGCCGCTGAAGCCGGCCATCGTGCCGTCCGCGGACAGCATCGGGAAGGCCAGCTTGTGCCCGTCCAGCGGGCCGGTCGGGTGTTCCCGCGGCAGTCGACGGAAGGGGGCGCGCACGTCGATCAGTCCTCGCGGGACCCCGAGCGCGCCGGGTGCTCGTGATCGGCCGGTGCCCAGTCCGCGAACTCGGGGTCGGTGGCGGTGGGCCGGGGACCCTCCTGCGCCGCGGCGACCCGGTCGGCCTCGTGGTCCACGGCGAATCCCTCGGAGATCTTGCGGCCCAGCCTCATGACGCCTCCCGTGATCCGGGGTTCCCGGGCGGACCTGGTGTGGCCGCCGTCACCAGGCTGACCGCTCGGTGCGATGTTGTCCAGGGCGGAACGGGTGAGCACGTCCGGTTCGGATCACATCCGGACGGACCATCGGCGCCGGTAGGCTCGTCCAGCGCTCACTCAGGGCTCATGAGCGGCGAACCGGGGGTGATCGGTGCGGGGACCGGCGCGATACGGCATCGAGCACGAGCTCGCCCTGCTCCGGGCGGACGGCTCGCTCGCCGACTTCACGACGCTGACCCACGCCGAGGTCGCCGCCGTCGTCGACGAGCTGCCCGATCTCCCGCACGGCCAGGCCGACCTGCGGATCGGGGACGCCGGGATCCGGCGCAAGCGGTGGTACGCCGAGGGCTACGAGCGGCTCGACGAGCACGGCGGGCTGTGGCGGTTCGATCCGAAGGGCATCGAGATCCGCACCGTCGTGCACGACTCGGTGGACGCCGCCGAGTCCGCGCTGTGCGCCGACGCGCGGCTGCTCGCCGAGGTCGCCGGCCGGCACGGGTTGCGCCCGGTCGCGCTGGGCTTCCATCCCGGCCGTTCTGCCTACCACCTGGACCCGCCGGCCAACGCGCACGAGCGCGAGCTGATGGCGTCCTCGCCCGAGGAGCGGACCGCCCACCTGCACATGGTCACCTGGGGGCCGGACCTGAACCTGTCGTTCCCGGAGGCCGGGACCGATCCGGCGGTGCTGGCCGACGCCGCCGCCAAGCTCACCTACTACAGCCCTTACCTGGTGCCGTGGTCGTTCTCGTCGCCGTTCCGGGAGGGGCGGCCGTGGGGCGGCGAGTCGGCGCGGACGTCCCGGCGGACCGGGCCGCGCCCGGCCGCGCTGGCCTACCTGGAGCCGGGCGCGGCGCTCCCGCCGACCGACCCGAGCCTGACCCGGCACGCCGGCATCCCGGGCGAGATCGGCCGGATCGAGTTCAAGGCGTTCGACGCGATCGCGGCGGTGCCGGGGGAGGAGCCGGCCGAGGGCGGCCCGGGCAGGCTGCCCGGCGCGCTGCTCAGCCTGCTCACCGGGGTGCTGCGCGACGACACCCTGACCGGCCGCCGGCGCACCCCGGACGCGGCCGCGCACCGCCGGGCCGCGCTGCGCGGCTGGTCGGACCCGGCGGTCCGCAGCGGCTCGCAGGCGGTGCTCGACGCCGCGGCGGCCGCGCTGCGCGGCGAGCCCGGCCACGGCCAGCGGCTGGCGCTGCTGCGGGCGCTGCTGGAGCGCCGGGAGAACCCGGCCGTCCGGATGCTCGCCCGGCACCGCGCCGGCGGCGGGATCCCCGGCATCCCGGAGGTCCCGGGGATCCCTGCCCCCGCGCCGCGTCCCCGGTAACCCCGGCGGGGCCGGGACCGGGCCGGCGGCGTCAGTGGTGGTCAGTGGTAGCTGTGCTCCTCGGCCGGGTACTCGCCGTCGCGCACCTCAGCGGCGAACGCGGCTGCCGCGTCGTGCAGCACCCCGCCGACATCGGCGTAGCGGCGCACGAACCGCGGCACCCGCCCGCGGTTCATCCCGGCCATGTCCGACCAGACGAGCACCTGGGCGTCGCACTCCGGGCCGGCGCCGATCCCGACGGTCGGGATCCGCAGCTCCGCGGTGACCCGCTTCGCGACGTCGGCGGGCACCATCTCCAGCACCACGGCGAACGCGCCGGCCTCCTGCAGCGCCAGCGCGTCCTCGACGAGCCGGTCCGCGCCGTCGCCGCGGCCCTGGATCCGGAACCCGCCCAGCGCGTGCTCGCTCTGCGGGGTGAAGCCCAGGTGCGCCATCACCGGGACGCCGGACGCGGTCAGCGCCTCGACCTGCGGTGCGAACCGGGCGCCGCCCTCCAGCTTCACCGCGTGCGCACCGGCCTCCTTCATGAACCGGAACGCGGTCTCCTGGGCCTGGGCGGGGGAGACCTGGTAGCTGCCGAACGGCAGGTCCGCCACCACCAGCGCGCTGCGCGCCCCGCGCACCACGGCGCGGGTCAGCGGGAGCAGCTCGTCCACCGTGACCGGGATGGTGTTGTCGTGGCCGAACACGTTGTTGCCCGCCGAGTCGCCGACCAGCAGCACCGGGATGCCGGCGTCGTCGAAGATCTCCGCGGTGTAGACGTCGTAGGCGGTGAGCATCGGCCAGCGCCTGCCCTCCTGCTTCCACTGCAGCAGGTGGTGCACGCGGGTCCGCCTCGGCGGTGCCGCGGGGGCCCGGTAGGGCGCGGTGACCTCGCCGTGGTCCTGTGTGCCCAGGTCCTGTGCGCTCATCGGTGAGCTCCTTCCGTCCTCGAGGCCCGCGCTGGTCACGGGTCCCCGGGTTCGCCGTCGATGGCGATTCCAGGGTGGCAGCGGGGACGCCGCGGTGGGCGGCGGTGTGGGAACGCTCACCGGCCGGTGCCGCGTCCGGAACCGTCGGGGGTCGATGGCATGCTCCGGACATGCTCCCCCGAATGCTGCGTCCCCGGGTCGGCGGACCCGCGTCACCATCGCGTCCCGGGGCCCTGCCGGTGCGGCGCCGCGGGCGGGCGGCCGGCATCGGGGCCCTCGGGGCGGCGGTCCTGGTGCTGGTCGGTGCCTGTTCGGACGCCGGGACCGGCACCGACGAGGCGCAGGCGCCCGCCGAGCCGGGGCTGGAGCAGTTCTACGGCCAGGAGCTGACCTGGGGCCCGTGCGCCGACTACGCGGCCACCACCGAGGACCAGCCGGCCTACTCCGATCCGGAGCTCGACTGCACCCGGGTCACCGTCCCGCAGGACTACGCCGAGCCCGGCGGCGAGACGATGCAGATCGCGCTGTTGCGCAAGAAGGCCACCGGCGACCGGATCGGCTCGCTGTTCACCGACCCGGGCGGGCCGGGCGCGTCGGGCACCTCGTTCATGGCGGGCCAGGCGTCGAGCTGGGCGGCGAACGGGCTGGGCGACCGGTTCGACCTGATCGGGTTCGACCCGCGCGGCACCGGCGCCAGCGTGCCGCTCATCGAGTGCCTGACCGACCAGGAGAACGACGAGGACCGGGCGAAGGTCTTCGCCGATCCCTCGCCGGAGGGCGTCGCCGCCGCCGAGGCGCACAGCAGGCAGTTCGCCGAGCGGTGCACCGAGCGCACCGGTGCCGACGTGCTGGCCAACGTCGGCACCCGGGACGTCGCGAAGGACATGGACATCCTGCGCGCCGTCGTCGGCGACGAGCAGCTGACCTACGCCGGGTTCTCCTACGGCACCGAGCTGGGCACCGCGTACGCCGAGGCGTTCCCGCAGAACGTGCGGGCGCTGCTGCTCGACGGCGCGGTCGACCCGACGCAGACCACGATCGAGTCCACGGTCAAGCAGAACGCCGGGTTCCAGCTCGCCTTCGACAACTTCGCCAAGGACTGCACCACCCGGGAGAACTGCCCGCTCGGCACCGACCCGGCGCAGGCGACGGCCGCGTTCCAGGCGATCATGCAGCCGCTGATCGACGAACCGGTCCCGGCGGGCGACGGCCGGATGCTGAGCTTCAACGACGCGCAGACCGGGGTCAGCCAGGCGCTCTACGTCTCCCAGCTGTGGCCCGCCCTGCAGCAGGGCATCTCCCAGGTGGCGAACGGCAACGGCGACTTCCTCATGCAGCTCGCCGACCTCTACCACCGGCGCGACGCGCAGGGCGAGTACTCCAACATGCTGCAGGCGTTCCAGGCGATCACCTGCGTGAACCAGCCGGCGCTGACCGAGCCCGCCGAGGCGCTCGAGCTCGCCACCCAGGCCGACGAGGCGGCGCCGTTCCGGTCCACCGGGCGCGGGCCGGTCGGCGCGCGGGACGCCTGCGCGTTCTGGCCGGCGCCGCCGACCAGCGAGCCGCACACGCCACAGGTCGACGGGCTCCCGCCGGTCGTCGTGGTGTCGGTCACCGGTGACCCGGCCACGCCGTACCAGGCCGGCGTCGATCTGGCCGGCCAGCTCGGCGGCAGCCTGATCTCGGTCAACGGCGAGCAGCACACCGCGTCCCTGCAGGGAGACCCGTGCGTGGACCGGCTCGCGATCGACTACCTGGTGAACCTGACCGTGCCGGAGGAGGGCGCCGAGTGCACCCTGATGCCGTCGTGACGCCGGGACCCGGCCGGGTGGTGGGCGCCCCGCTCGGGGCACCCGCACACCCCGGTAACTTCCGCGTAACACGGACTTCCTAGGCTCCGCCGCATGGACCGCCAGCAGGAGTTCGTTCTCCGCACGCTCGAGGAGCGCGACATCCGATTCGTCCGTCTGTGGTTCACGGACGTGCTCGGCTACCTCAAGTCGGTGGCCATCGCCCCGGCCGAGCTGGAGGGGGCCTTCGCCGAGGGGATCGGTTTCGACGGTTCCGCGATCGAGGGCTTCGCCCGGGTCTACGAGTCGGACATGGTCGCGAAGCCGGACCCGTCGACGTTCCAGGTGCTGCCCTGGGAGACCGCCTCCGGCGAGCACTACTCGGCGCGGATGTTCTGCGACATCGCGATGCCGGACGGCTCGCCGTCCTGGGCGGACCCGCGGCACGTGCTGACCCGCGCGCTGAACAAGGCCGGCGAGGCCGGGTTCACCTGCTACGTGCACCCGGAGATCGAGTTCTACCTGCTGCGCGACCTGCCCGACGACGGCACCCGCCCGGTCCCCGCCGACTCCGGCGGCTACTTCGACCAGGCCAGCCACGACGTCGCGCCGCACTTCCGGCGCAACACCATCGAGACGCTGGAGTCGATGGGCATCTCGGTCGAGTTCAGCCACCACGAGGGCGGGCCCGGCCAGCAGGAGATCGACCTGCGCTACGCCGACGCGCTGACCATGGCCGACAACCTCATGACGTTCCGCTACGTCGTGAAGGAGGTCGCGCTGACCCAGGGGGTGCGGGCGTCGTTCATGCCCAAGCCGTTCTCCGAGCACCCCGGCTCGGCGATGCACACCCACTTCTCGCTGTTCGAGGGCGACCACAACGCCTTCCACGACCCGGACGACCCGTACGAGCTGTCCGCGACCGGCAAGGCGTTCGTCGCGGGCGTGCTCAAGCACGCCCGGGAGATCACCGCCGTCACCAACCAGTGGGTCAACTCCTACAAGCGGCTGATCACCGGCGGCGAGGCGCCGACCGCGGTCTCCTGGGGGCACGCGAACCGCTCCGCGCTGGTCCGGGTGCCGATGTACTCGCCGGGCAAGTCGTCGTCGCGCCGGATCGAGGTCCGCACGCTGGACTCGGCGTGCAACCCGTACCTGGCCTACGCGGTCATCCTGGGCGCCGGGCTGACCGGCATCCAGAAGGGCTACGAGCTGCCGCCGGCCACCGAGGACGACGTCTGGGCGCTCACCGACACCGAGCGCAAGGCGCTGGGCTACGAGCTGCTGCCGCAGAACCTGACCGAGGCGCTGGACGTCATGGAGCGCTCCGAGCTGGTCGCCGAGTACCTCGGCGAGCACGTGTTCGACTTCTTCCTGCGCAACAAGCGCGCCGAGTGGGACGCCTACCGGCGGAACGTGACGCCGCACGAGCTGGCCACGTACCTCCCGGTGCTGTAGCGGGATCCGACTCCGGGATCGTGCCGGGCCCGCTCCCGCAGGGGATCACCAGGGCCGGCGAGGGACAGTACGAGCGGGTGTCGAACGTGCTGGGCCACCCACCGGGCGACGGCGGTCGGTGAGAGCAGCTTCGCGCTCCACCCGGACGGGCAGTGGGAGCGGGGGCGTCAGAACTCCCTGGGGCGTACCCGCAGCCGGCCGGCGATCCGGGCGAGCGCCGCCCGGTCGTCGGCGTCCAGGCGGTCCAGGGCCAGCTCGCGGACCGACCGCAGGTGGGTCGGGGCCGCGTCCTGCAGCACGGCGAGCCCTGCCCCGGTGAGTGCGGCGATCGTGTAGCGGCCGTCGTCGGGGTCGGGCGACCGCTCGACCCACTCGCGCCGCTCGAGCCGCTTCACCACGTTCGACAGCCGCGACAGCGAGCCGTTCGCGAGGAAGGCGAGCTCGCTCATGCGCAGCCGCCGCTGCGGCGCCTCGGACATGTGGCTGAGCACGAGGTACTCGAACAGGGTGAGCCCGTGCGACTGCTGCAACGGCGACTCGAGCCGGCCGGGCAGTAGCAGGAGCAGGGACAGCAGCCCGGTCCAGGCCTCCTTCTCGTCCGGGTCGAGCCAGAGCAGGTCGTTGCCGGTGTCTCCGGTCTCCATGGCGATCACTTTACATGTGAAGTCATGAGTTGTAGATTGAGTTCATGAGTGAAGTGAATACGGCGGTGTCGTTCCACGCCACCCCCGGGTACGGCGAGGTGCTGCGCGAGCAGCTCGGGTACAGCCAGGCGGTGCGGATCGGGGACCGGGTCGAGATCTCCGGCCAGGGCGGCTGGGACGACGGGCTCGCGATCCCGGAGGACCTGGAGCGGGAGATCGTGGGGGCGTTCGACAACGTCGGCCGCACGCTGGCCGCGGCGGGCGCGAGCTGGGCGGACGTGGTGCACGTGAACTCGTACCACAAGCTCACGCCGGGCGCGGACGCCATCGGCGCCGACCACAACGACGTGATGACCCGCGAGTTCAGGGCGCGCCTGGGCGGCCGGGCGCCGGTCTGGACCCAGACCGGGGTGACCGCGCTCGGACTGGCCGCGATGCGGGTGGAGATCCGCGTGACGGCCGTCATCGACTCGTGAAGTAGGGCATTGGGGGTTTCACCCCGGCCGACGTGCTCCGCCCGATCACCGCGTGGCACTCCCGCGACGACGACCAGGTCCCGTTCGACGCGGTGGAGGACACCATCGCGCTGGTCCCCGGCGGCCGGTTGCTGGAGCAGGTCGAGCCCGGCCACCTGCCGTCGGCCGGAACCCTCGACGCCCTGTTCGACGCCCTGGCGGATCCCGGCCGCGACCCGGTCGCCACGCCCTGACCACCCGTTCCCGGTCGCCCGCGCGCCCGCGGCCGTCGCCCGGCTCGGACACACGCAGCCCGATCCCGCGGCGGTGCAGCTCCCCGGGACCGGCCCCCTCGCTGCTGCGTCCGGGCGCCGAGCCTGCGCCCGCCCGGCGGCGCCCGGCAAGCGGGTCCGGACCGACCGGCCGCGGGGACCGTGCCGTGACCGGGGCGTGATGGGGCAGGATCGGCAGTCGTGATGGAACGGCGGACGGGGACGTCGCTGGCCCGGCTCGGCCTCACCGGCCAGGGCGCGGACGCGATGCTGCGGGAACTGGGCTGGTGGGACGGCGACGCACCGGTCGCCGGCTGCGAGGAGATCATGTGGGCGCTGGCCCGCAGCCCCGATCCGGATCTCGCGCTGCGCGCGGTCGAGCGGCTCGCGCAGAGCCCGCCCTGGCGGGCGATCGACCGGACCCTGCGCACCGACCGGGGCCTGCGCGGACGGCTCTTCGCAACGCTCGGCTCGTCCACCGCGCTCGGCGACCACCTCGTCCTGCACCCGGACCGCTGGGAGCTGCTCGCCGACACCCCGGACCGTGGGAACCCGCCGCCGGACCTGGCCCGGCGCTCCGCGAACCTGCTGCGCGCCGTCGGCGCCGATCCGGCCGCCCCGACACCGGGCACCCCCGGCGGCGCCCGGGCCACCCTCACCGGCGCCGACGCGGTCGCCGCGCTGCGCTGCGCCTACCGCGACGAGCTGCTCGGGCTGGCGTCGGCCGATCTCGCCGCGGTCGGCGACCCGGCGCTGCCGGTGATGGAGGTCGACGACGTCGCCGCGCAGCTCGCCGATCTCGCCGAGGCCGCGCTGACCGCGGCGCTCGCCGTCGCGGCCGCCGAGCAGGACCCGCCGGACGAGCTGCGGCTGGCGATCATCGGGCTCGGCAAGTGCGGCGGCCGGGAGCTGAACTACGTCTCCGACGTCGACGTCGTGTTCGTCACCGAGCCCGGCGGCGAGCTGACCCAGCCGGCGACGAAGCTGGCCGCCCGGGTGATGCGGGTGGCCGGCGAGGCCTGCTTCGAGGTCGACGCGAACCTCCGGCCGGAGGGACGCCAGGGCGCGCTCGTCCGGACCCTGGACGGGCACGTCACCTACTACCGGCGCTGGGCGAAGACCTGGGAGTTCCAGGCACTGCTCAAGGCCCGCCCGATCGCCGGTGACCCCGATCTGGGGAAGGCCTACGTCGACGCACTCGCGCCGATGGTGTGGCAGGTGTCGAGCCGCGACGACTTCGTCGCCGAGGTGCAGGCGATGCGCACCCGCGTCGTCGAGAACATCCCGTCCCACCAGCGCGAACGCGAGCTGAAGCTGGGTCGCGGCGGGCTGCGGGACGTCGAGTTCGCCGTCCAGCTGCTGCAGCTGGTGCACGGCCGCAGCGACGACACCCTGCACTCGGGCAACACGCTCGTCGCGCTCGCGGCGCTGTCCGCGGGCGGCTACGTGGGGCGCGACGACGGCGCGAACCTGGCCGCGTCCTACCGCTTCCTGCGGTTGCTGGAGCACCGGCTGCAGCTGCAGAAGCTGCGCCGCACCCACCTGCTGCCGGCCGCCGACGACACCGACGCGCTGCGCTGGCTGGCCCGCTCGGCGCGGATCCGGGCGGACGGCCGGCGCGACGTCGTCGGGGTGCTGGTCACCGAGTGGCAGCGCAACGCGCGGCGGGTCAGCCGGCTGCACGAGAAGCTGTTCTACCGGCCGCTGCTCTCTGCGGTCTCCCGGCTGGCGGGGGAGGAGGCGGACGCCGTGCTGTCGCCGGACGCGGCGAAGGCCCGGTTGAAGGCGCTCGGCTGGGCGTCGCCGGAGGGCGCGCTCGGGCACCTGCGCGCGCTCACCGGCGGGGTGTCGCGGGCCGCGTCGATCCAGCGCGCGCTGCTGCCGGTGCTGCTCGACGAGCTGTCCCCCAGCCCGGACCCGGACCGCGGGCTGCTCGCCTACCGCCGGGTGTCCGAGGCGCTCGCGGCGACGCCGTGGTACCTGCGGCTGCTGCGCGACGAGGGCGCCGTCGCCCAGCGGCTGATGACGCTGCTCGGGACGTCCGCGCTGGTCCCGGACCTGCTGCAGCGTGCGCCCGAGGTGCTGCGGATGCTCGCCACGTCCTCCGGCGTGCAGAGCCCGGAGCTCACCCGGGACCCGGCCGAGGTGTCGGTGGCGCTGCGCACGACGGTCGCCCGGCAGAGCACCCCGGAGGCCGCGGTCGCCTCGGCGCGCTCCTACCGGCGGCACGAGATGCTCCGCATCGCCTGCGCCGACCTGCTCGGCCTGGTCGAGGTGGACGAGGTGTGCGCGGCGCTGAACTCGGTGAACGAGGCGGTGATCGCGTCCACGCTGGACGCCGTGCTGCGGGCGGAGGAGGAGCGGTCGGCGCTGCTGTCGGTGATCGGGATGGGCCGGCTCGGCGGCGGCGAGTCGAGCTACGGCAGCGACGCCGACGTGATGTTCGTGTGCGCCCCGGCGGAGGGCGTCAGCGACCACGACGCCGTCCGGTGGGCCACCCGGGTGGTGGAGAAGGTGCGCAGGCTGCTGGGCTCGCCGAGCCCGGACCCGGAGCTGCCGGTGGACGCCGACCTCCGCCCGGAGGGCCGCTCCGGCCCGATGGTGCGCACGCTGGCGTCCTACCGCGAGTACTACGCCCGCTGGGCCGAGGTGTGGGAGGCGCAGGCGCTGCTGCGGGCCCGGCCGATCGCCGGCGACCGCACGCTCGGCCGGGAGTTCACCGCCATGATCGACCCGATCCGCTACCCGGCCGACGGGATCGCGGACTCCTCGGTCGCCGAGATCCGCCGGATCAAGGCCAGGGTGGACGCCGAGCGGCTGCCCCGCGGCGCGGACCGGTCCACGCACACCAAGCTCGGCCTGGGCGGGCTCGCCGACGTCGAGTGGACGGTGCAGCTGCTGCAACTGCAGCACGCCGGCGACCTGCCGGAGCTGCGGACCACCTCGACCCTGGAGGGGCTGCGGGAGGCCGCCGAGGCCGGCCTGATCGACGACGACGACGCCCGCGAGCTCGAGGAGGGCTGGCGGACCGCGACCGGCGCCCGCAACGCCATCATGCTGGTCAAGGGCAAGCCGGGCGACCAGCTCCCGCGCTCGGGGCGGGAGCTGGCCGCCGTCGCCGCCGCGCTCGGCTATCCGGCGGGCGGCGACCCGGGGGTGTTCCTCGACGACTACCGGCGCACCACCCGGCGGGCCCGCGCCGTCGTCGAGCGGGTGTTCTACGGCTGGGAGTCCTGAGCGCGCAGCGCCCGGGCCACCCACTCGAACGCCGGGATCGTCGGCTCCCGGCCGGGCCAGCCGTTGAGCGTGCCGAGCAGCGTCCAGTAGCGCTCGACACGCCGGTCGGAGAACAGCTCGATGGTCTCCGCCGTGCGGATCCGCTCGGCGGGGCCGAGCCCGTCGACGCCGGGGATCCGGGCGAGCACGGCGGCCGCCTCGGCGGACGCCGGATCGATCCCCGCGGTCTCGGCACCCCCCGCGTGCTCGATCACGGCGGCCGGATCCAGCTGCCGGTGCTCGGCGGTGGCATCGGATCCGGCGACGGCCATCTCCCGGCAGCGGGCCCGGAAGCCGGGATCGGCGACCAGCTCCGCGAGCTCGACCCACGCCCCGACCTGCTCGGGCGTCGGGTCGTCGGGCAGCTCGGACGGCAGCGTCCGCATCCCGTCGGCGATGCCGGCGCCCGGGGCGTCCGGGTCGGTGCCGGCGAAGGTCTCGGTCACGAACTCGTCGATCAGGTTCTGCCGCTGCGCGGCGGACAGCCGGGCGAGATCGTTCATCAGGGTCACGGTCCTCTCATCGGGTTGGGTGTCGTCGGTGCCGGTCCGCGCGAGCAGCACGCACACCGCGCGCTGTGCCTTGAGCTCGCGGATCCGGCTCTCCAGGGCCCGTACGTGCGCCTGCGCCACCTCGCCGACCCCCCGTCGGCGGGACAGCACGGCGCGCACGTCGTCCAGCCCCAGGCCCAGCTCGCGCAGGGTCCGGACCAGGTCGAGGCGGGCCACCGCGGCCGCGTCGTACACCCGGTGGCCCGACGCGCTGCGATCGGCGGGCACCAGGCCCTCGTCCGACCAGAAGCGGATCGTGCGTACCGGCACCCCGGTCCGCTCGGCCAGCCGGCCGATCGTCAGCGCGGGATGATCTCCGGTGTGCGATGCGGTCACGGGGGACAGCGTCGCGGGTTCCAGCCACTGGAGGTCAAGTGCGAATCGGATTCGGTCTGCCGCAGTTCGGTGCGGCCGCCGCCCGCGCCGAGGAGACGATGCGGTTCGCCGCGGGCGCCGAGGAGCTCGGCGCGGCCAGCCTGTGGGCGGGGGACCGGCTGCTGGCCGCGGTCGAGCCGTCGGTCGGCTACGGCGGCACGGACACCGTGCCGGAGCAGTTCCGGGCCTCGCTCGATCCGCTCGCGCTGCTGACCGCGGCCGCCGCCGTCACCACCCGGTTGCAGCTGGGCACCAGCACGCTGAACGCGCCCTGGTACCCGCCCGCGCTGCTCGCCCGGCACGCGCTGAGCGTGGACCGGATCTCCGCCGGGCGGTTGCTGCTCGGCCTGGGCACCGGCTGGTCACCGGAGGAGTACGCCGCCGTCGGCGTCCCGATGGCCGAGCGCGGTGACCGGCTCGACGAGGCGCTCGACGTGCTCGACGCCTGGTGGAACGACGACCCGGTCGCCCACGACGGCGCGACCGGCACCATCGCGCCGTCGCACGTGCTGGTGAAGCCGCACGGCATCCCGGTCCACCTGGCCGGCTGGGCGCCGCGGGCGCTGCGCCGGATCGCGCGGCGCGCCGACGGGTTCCTGCCGGTCGTGACGCCGGGGACGCGCGACCTGACCGCCGCCGTGTCGGCGCCGTGGGAACGGCTGCGCGCCGAGGCGGCCGCCGCGGGCCGCGGTCCGGACGCGATCGGCGCGGTGCTGCGGGTCAACCTGCCGCCCGGATCGAACACCGCCGACGCGGCGGCGACGCTGCGCCGGGTCCGCGACGAGACGGCGGTGACGCACGCCTTCGTCGACCTGATGTACCTGCCGGGCGCGGCGGCCGGCGGGGCCGCTGCGCTGCGCCTCGCCGAGGAGGTGCTGGCCGCCGTCTGACCGGTCCGCGGCCACTGGTTCACTGGTCGGGTGGCCCCCCTGGAGCTGATCACCCGAGGCTACGAGCTGGTCGCCGCCCGGCCCGCGTCGCTGCTTGCGGCGGTGCTCGCACTGGTGGTGGTGGCGTGGCGGCCGACCTGGCGGCTCACCCGGACCGCGGTGACGATCGCGCACGAGGGCGGCCACGCGCTGGTCGCGGTGCTGGTCGGGCGCGGGCTGACCGGCATCCGGCTGCACGCGGACTCCTCCGGCGTCACCTACTCGACCGGTGCGGGCCGCGGCCCCGGGGTGGTCGCGATGTTCCTCGCCGGGTACGTCTTCCCGCCGCTGCTCGGGCTCGGCGGCGCCGTCCTGGTGGGTGCCGACGCGGCCGGCGCGATGCTCTGGATCGGGGCGGGACTGCTGGCCGTCACGCTGCTGCAGATCCGCAACGTCTACGGCGGGCTCGCCGTCGTCGCCACCGGCGCGCTGCTGGTGCTGGTCGCGCTGCGGGCCGACGAGGAGCTGCGCACCGGGTTCGCGGCGGCGCTGAGCTGGTTCCTGCTGTTCGGCGGGGTGAAGGCCTGCCTGGAGCTGCGCCGCGGCCGGCGCGGCGGGCGGTTGCGGCACTCCGACGCCGACCGGCTCGCCGAGCTGACCCCGCTGTCCGGCGGCGCCTGGGCGGCGTTCTTCGTGCTCGCCTCGGTCGCGGCGACGGCGGCTGCCGGATGGGTGGTGTTCGCCCCGGGCGGGGCCCCGGCGTGATGGGATCACCGGTATGGCAGAGGACTTCAACAGCCGCGTCATCCGCGAGTTCCGGGAGAACGACGGGAAGGTCGGCGAGCCCTTCACCGGCCTGCCGATGATCCTGGTCCACCACGTGGGCGCGCGCAGCGGCACCGAACGCGTCACCCCGTTGCGCTGGTTCGCCGACGGCGACAGCTACGTGATCGTCGCCTCCAAGGCGGGCGCGCCGGACAACCCGGCCTGGTACCACAACCTGAAGGCGAACCCGGACACCGTCGTCGAGGTGTCCGACGGCGCGGGCGGCGCCGAGACGGTCCAGGTGCGGACGACCGAGCTGACCGGTGCGGACCGGGACCGCGTCTGGACCCGGATCAAGGACGACAACGAGGTGTTCGCCGGCTACGAGCGCAAGACCGACCGCACGATCCCGCTGCTGGCGCTCACCCCGCGCTGAGCGTCCACGGACCGGTGATGGCAGGGTGCTGGACATGACGATCACCCTCGAGCAGGCACAGACCATCACCGCCGCGGCGTTGCAGCACGGCACCGAGCAGGGCTTCAACCCGCTGACGGTCGCGGTCCTCGACCCGGGTGGTGCGATCGTCGCGCTGGCCCGCCAGGACGGCTCCGGTTTCCTGCGGCCCGATCTCGCCGTCGGCAAGGCCAGCGGCGTGCTGGCACTGGGGATGACGAACCGGGCGATCGCGGCCCGCGCGGCCGACTCGCCGGAGTTCTTCACCTCGGTCGCCAACCTGGCCGGCGGGAAGATCCTCTCGGTGCCCGGCGGGGTGTTCGTCAAGGACGCCGCCGGCGCGCTGCTCGGCGCGGTCGGTGTGACCGGCGACGCCTCGCTCAACGACGAGGCGGCGGCGCTGGCCGGGATCGAGGCGGCCGGGCTGGTCGCGGTCACCGGCGCCGAGTAGCACGCGCGCGTCGCGGCCGGTCCCGGACGAGCCGCACCCCCGGGCGACGAGGTCAGCCCGGGGGCGCGGAGGGGACACGATCCTGCCGCCGAGGAAGGATCGTGCACGTGCGTGGGCACGCGCGGGCGGAGCAGCGCGTGCGGGTCATCGCGTGGTGGTGGCCGGGACGTACACCGGCGGTCCGTCACACTTCGTGGTCAGGCGGTTACAGCCGTCACACGGTGTGACGTGGAACACGGTACCTGCGAGTCAACCAGCCGGTCCGGCCCCCTGTCAACGTCTCCGCGCACGCGGTCCGCGAGCGGATCACTGGACCGATTCTGCGCTCACCGTACCGCGCGCGGCCCGGACGAGATCCGGGTGGTGACGGATCGCGACCTCGGGATGTGAACGCAACCATCCCTTGAGCGCGTTGTCCCCGAACCGGGGCAGCAGCGCGTTCTGCGCGGTCTCGTGCACACCCGGTGCCTGCTCCGCCAGTCCGGGCGGCAGCGGCACCGGATCGAGCCGGGCGTCCAGCCGGGGCGACCAGAAGAACCCGACCGACTGCCGGGTGGCACCGGGCCCGCAGGCCAGCACCCGGTGCGGGGTGGCGACCAGGTAGCCGTCGGTCGCGACCTCCAGCATCTCGCCGACGTTGACGACCAGCGAGTCCCCGTGCGGCGGCACGTCCACCCAGCCCGATCCCGGCGGGCGCGCCTGCAGCCCGGCGACCGGGCCGGCCGGATCCTGCAGCAGCAGGGTGAGGAAACCCCAGTCGGCGTGCGGGCCGACGCCCTGCGCGTCCGGCGCGAGCGGCTCGCCCGCCGACGGTCCGACATAGCGGATGACCTTGCCGAACCAGTGCGGCTCGCCGGTGAACAGCGGATCGAAGTGGTCCTCGGGCAGGCCGAGCCCGGCGGCGAGGGCGCGGGTCAGCTCGGCGGCGACCCGCGCCATCAGATCGGCCCAGGCGTGCGCCCGGACCCGCAGCTGCGGGACGGTGTCGTCCGGCCAGCGGTTCGGGCCCTCCAGCAGCCGGTACGGCTCGTCCCACTCGGCGCGGGGCCGGGCCGGCAGCTCCGGGCCGAAGTCGATCTGCTCGCGGGCGTCCGGCCGGCCCGCGGTGATCTCGTGGCCCAGCCGGGTGTAGCCGCGGAAGTGCGGTGACTCCCGGTTGTCCAGCGCGAGGCGCTGCCCGGCGGGCAGGTCGAAGAACGCGGCCGCCGCCGCCATCAGCTCCGCGACCTGACCGGGTGCGGCGCCGAACCCGTGCAGCCGCAGGAACCCGATCCGGTGCAGTGCGTCCCGCAGGGTGGTGATGAAAGCGGGATCGAAGCTCCCGTCGGCCCGGCGGGCGCGGTCCAGCCGCAGCGCGGGGACGGGGTCGTTCGCGGTGTCCGGGCCGGTCATGGCCCCATCCTCCCCGCCCGGCGCATCCGGGACGACCCTCATATCGATCCGGGGACCCCGGATCGGGTGTGCAGGGGCGTTTCCTGCATGCCGGGACCACGCAGGAGGTTTACTCTCGGCAACGTTTCGATCGGCGTTCCACTGGTCACTCCATGACAGCTTCGACCAGTGACCATCCTGGTCTGCCACAGGTGCAGATCAAATAGGGAGGACGAAAATGGGCATCATCGGATGGATCGTGCTGGGGCTGCTCGCGGGAGCGATCGCCAAGGCGATCATGCCAGGCAAGGACCCGGGCGGAATCTTCGTGACCCTGGGCATCGGTGTGGCGGGTGCGCTCGTCGGCGGATTCCTGGGCAGCGCGATCTTCGGTATCGGCCTGGACACCTTCTGGAGCTTCCAGACCTGGATCGTCGCGATCCTCGGCTCTTTGCTCCTGCTGGGGATCTACCGCGTCGTAATCGGACGTCGCGTCAAGGCCTGACTCGGCGGGCATCTCCGAGCCCACCTCGGCGCCGTCCGGCTCTGCCGGGCGGCGCCGACGTGTGTCCGGGGCCGGACGCCTCGGCCTGTGTCCGCCGGGTGTCGCTGTGTAGGTCTTCCGAACCCTGACGTTAGCCGCTCGCGCATCGACCCCTACGACCCGCCCGACCCGGCGGACTTCCCGCCGGGCCGGGTCGGCTGGCGACCCGACCCGAGGCGGGCCGCCCTGCTGGTGCACGACGTGCAGCGCTGCTTCCTGCGCCCGTTCGCGCCCGGCGACCGGCCGCTGCCCGGCCTGCTCAGCGGGCTGGCCGGGCTGCTGCGCGACTGCCGCGCCGCGGGCGTGCCGGTCATCTACACCGCGCAGCCGGGCCGGCAGACCGCGCAGGAACGCGGGCTGCTCACCGACATGTGGGGGGCCGGCATCGGCGGGGTGGTCGACACCGCACCCGAGCTGGAGCCGATCGCCGACGAGGTGGCGCCGGAACCGGGCGACCTGCAGCTGGTCAAGTGGCGCTACAGCGCGTTCCTGCGCACCCCGCTGCGGGAGGAGCTCACCCGGCTCGGGCGGGACCAGCTGCTGATCACCGGCGTGTACGCCTCGATCGGCTGCCTGGCCACCGCGATCGAGGCGTTCATGCTCGACGTCCAGCCGTTCCTGGTCGGCGACGGGGTCGCCGACTTCTCCCGGGCCGACCGCGACACCGCGATCGACTGGGTGGCCCGCCGGTGCGGCGTGGTGACCTCGCTGGCGAAGCTGTCGGCGCGCTCACCCCGGTGCCCGCGGAGGGCCGGTGACCGCCCCACCCGGGCCGGGCTGGCTGCACACCGAGCTCACCGCGGTCGTCCCCGGCGGGCTCGACGGCGTCGGTCCGGACGAGGACCTGCTGGACCTGGGCATCGACTCGGTCCGGCTGATGCTGCTCGTCGAGCGCTGGCAGAGCGCGGGGTTCGACGTCGATCTGCTGGGCCTGGCCGAACGGCCCACCCTGGCCGGCTGGCTGGAGCTGCTCCGCGCCGGGGCGCCGGCCGCGGTGCCCACCGCGGCCGCGGCGCCCGGCGGCCCGTCGGCGACGACCGTCCTGCGGGTCGAGCAGCTCACCCCGCGGACGGTCCGGATCACCCTGGACGACCGCGCGGGGCGGTTCGCCGGGGCCCGGCCCGGCGCGTACCTGATGCTGCGGGCCGGGCCGATGCCCGCGGCCCGCCCGGTCACCGTGCACCCGCACGCGGCCAGCGGTGAGATCGACGTCGACGTCGTCGCGCACGACGGGGGACCGCTCGGCCGGTGGGCCGCCGGGGCCCGCCGCGGCGCCGCGGTCGTCGTCGACGGGCCGCACGATGTGCCGGACCTGCCCGCCGGCCCGGTGGACTGGACGTTGCTGGTCGCCGACCATCCGGCCCAGCCCGCGCTCGCCGCCCGGGTGGCCGCGCTGCGCGCGGGCGACCGCGCGATCGCCGTCGCGGTCGTGCCGGACGCGGCGGAGGAGCAGCTGATGCCGACCGCGGCGGATCTCGGCACGGTGTTCGTGCACGCGGCCGCCGATCCGGGCCCCGTCCTGGCGGCGGTGCGGGCGGCCGTGCCGGGCCGGGCGGGGGCGGGCCTGGCTGGCCGGGGGAGCGGCACCGGATGGACGCCCTGGGTGCCGTCCTGGCCGGGCTGCCGGCGCTGGCCGGGCGGTGCGTGGTGGAGCGCTACGGCGGTGCCCCGGTCTGAGGCGGCGGTGCGGCGTGGCCGCGGTCCGTCACCCGGGTACGACGAGGGCCCGGCCCGACCGGCCGCGAGGTCGGTCGGGGAGACTGGGGCCAGTACCCGCCCACTCGATCTGGAGTCTTTGATGCCGCAGGGGACCGTCCGCTGGTTCGACGCCGAACGGGGTTTCGGCTTCCTCGCGCCCGAGGACGACTCGCCGGATGTGTTCGTGCACGCCTCCGAGATCGTCGGGGACGGCGCGAACGTGCTGCGCGAGGGCCAGGCCGTCGAGTTCGAGGTCGGTGAGAACGACCGCGGGCCGCAGGCGCTGCGTGTTCGCGTCACCGCCGACGCGGCCGCCGGTGGCGTCGTGGGGCTGCTCGGCACCGTCAGCTGGTACGAGCCGGGCAAGGGCTACGGCTTCGCGGCGCCCGACGGCGGCGGCGCCGACATGTTCGTGCACAGCTCCGCCATCGTGACCGGCGGTGTGCTCGTCGAGGGGCAGCGGGTGGCCTTCCTGGTCGTCGACGGCGAGCGCGGCCCGCAGGCCGGGCACGTGATCCCGCTGGGGCCGGGGGCCGGCATCCCCTCGGCAGGCGGCGCAGGCGGCGCAGACGGCGCCGACAGCGCCGACAGCGCCGACAGCGCCGACGGGACGGTGGCCTGGTACGACGAGGACAAGGGCTTCGGCTTCATCCACCCCGACTCCGGCGACGAGGACGTCTTCGTCCACGCCCGGGCCCTGGCCGAGGGGCTGACGTGGCTCGCGGAGGGCGACCGCGTCGCCTACGACGTGGCCGTGTCGGAGAAGGGCCCGCAGGCCCGCGACGTCCACCTGGTCCGGGGCGCCGAGCCCGCGTCGCCGCCGCGGCGACCGGCACCGGCCGCGGCGCCGGCGTCGCGGGACGTGCCGGCCCGGGGCGGCGAGGGCGTCGTGGCGCGCTACGACGGCGACCGCGGCTTCGGTTTCATCACCCCGGACGCGGGCGGCGACGATCTGTTCGTCCACGTGTCCGTGGTCGCGGGATCGGAGACGCTGGAGAAGGGCGACCGGGTCCGGTACGCGGTGCGGCAGAGCGACCGGGGTCCGCAGGCCGACCGCGTCGAACGTCTCTGACGAGAGCGGGGCCCGGCCGACGGCCGGACCGCTCCCCGTTCGTGGCGCACGAACACGAATAACGGCGGTCGACACCGATCCGGCGCCGGGAAGGCGCCGTGCCGGGTCGACCGCCGTTCTCCTGCCGACCGCGAGATCGGCGGAACGCCTGGATCAGACGTCGTAGTAGAGCGCGAACTCGTACGGGTGCGGGCGGAGCCGCAGCGGGTCGATCTCGTTCTCCCGCTTGTAGGCGATCCAGGTCTCGATCAGGTCGGGGGTGAACACGCCACCCTCGAGCAGGTAGTCGTGGTCCTCCTCCAGCTTGTCGATGACCGCGGAGAGCGAGGACGGGACCTGCGCGATGTCCTTGGCCTCCTCGGGCGGCAGCTCGTAGAGGTCCTTGTCGATCGGCGCGGCCGGCTCGATCTTGTTCTTGATGCCGTCCAGGCCGGCCATCAGCATGGCCGAGAACGCCAGGTACGGGTTGCCCGACGAGTCGGGGCAGCGGAACTCGATGCGCTTGGCCTTCGGGCTGTCACCGGAGAGCGGGATCCGGATGCAGGCCGAGCGGTTCCGGGCCGAGTAGACCAGGTTGACCGGCGCCTCGAAGCCCGGGACCAGGCGGTGGTAGGAGTTCACCGTCGGGTTGGTGAACGCCAGCAGCGACGGCGCGTGGTGCAGCAGGCCGCCGATGTAGTACCGCGCGGTGTCGGACAGGCCGCCGTAGCCGGACTCGTCGTGGAAGAGCGGCTGGCCGTCCTTCCAGAGCGACTGGTGCACGTGCATGCCCGAGCCGTTGTCGCCGAACAGCGGCTTCGGCATGAAGGTGGCGGTCTTGCCGTTCTGCCACGCCACGTTCTTCACGAGGTACTTGAAGAGCATGATGTCGTCGGCCGCGTGGAGCAGGGTGTTGAACTTGTAGTTGATCTCCGCCTGCCCGGCGGTGCCGACCTCGTGGTGCTCGCGCTCCACCTCGAAGCCCGAGTCCTGCATGGTGCTGACGATGTCGGCACGCAGGTCGGCGTAGTGGTCGACCGGCGGGACGGGGAAGTAGCCGCCCTTGTAGTTGACCTTGTAGCCGAGGTTGCCGCCGACCTCCTCGCGGCCGGTGTTCCACCAGCCCTCGGAGGAGTCGATGTGGTGGTACGCCTGGTGCGGGTCGGTGCCGAACCGGATGGAGTCGAAGACGTAGAATTCCGCCTCCGGCGCCATGAACGCGGTGTCGGCGATGCCGGAGGCCGCCAGGTACTCCTCCGCCTTGCGCGCGATGTTCCGCGGGTCACGGGAGTAGGGCTCACCGGTGACCGGGTCGTGCACGAAGAAGTTGACGTTCAGCGTCTTGTGCTTGCGGAACGGGTCGACGCGGGCGGTCGCCGGGTCCGGGAACAGCGCCATGTCGGACTCGTTGATCGCCTGGAAGCCGCGGACGGAGGAACCGTCGAACGCGGCGCCGTTCTCCAGGAGGTCGCCGGCCGTCTTGGCGGGGACGGTGAGGTGCTGCATGACGCCGGGCAGGTCGCAGAACCTGATGTCGACGTACTCGACCTTCTCGTCCGAGATGTACTTGAGTACCTCTTCGGCGTTGCTGAACACTCTCTCGGGCTCCTTCGATCGCTGGTGGAGATCGTGGGCGACGGTAGGAGTGCCGTGTTGCCCACCCATCACTCACCTGTTTCGCCGACGTTAACTGACCGGACCGGGATAACGATCACATTCGTCCCACATGTCCGGTCATGGCCGACGGCGGCGGTCCCGCTGCGACGCCTAGGCTAGAAGGCATGGCCCGCTGGATCGAGTCCTGGCTTCCCGGTTCCTCCGACGGCCCCGGTGTACAGCCGGGCGGGTACCCCGGACAGCGCTTCGGCCTGCCCGAGACCGGGCACTACTCGGTGGCGGGGCTCGGCAGGCGGATCGGCGGGGTGTGCATCGACTGGGCGCTGGCGTACCTGCTGGTGCTGTTCGTCGCCGGCACCGACGCGATCGGCACCCCGGGCTTCAGCTGGGGCGTGCTCGGCGCCTGGTTCGTGATCACCGCGCTGATGGTGTCGGTGTTCGGCATGAGCCCGGGACACATCGCGCTCGGCATGCGGGTCGCCCGCACCGACATGGCGAACTACGTGGGCATCCCGCGGGCGTTGCTGCGCACCGCCCTGATCGCGCTGATGCTCCCGCCGTTCATCCGCGACCAGGACGGCCGCGGATGGCACGACCGCGCCAGCACGACGATCGTGGTGCGGGTGCTGCGCGGCTGATCCCGCCGGGGCTCAGCGGCGGCGGACGGTGCGCTGGATGCTGCGCATCTTCGCGCCCTGCGGCAGCGGGCCCTTCGGCATGGCCGCGGTCCGGGTGCCGAGCGCGTTGAGCTTGTTCTCCAGCGAGTCCATCTCCGCGGCGGAGATGTTGCGCGGCAGCTTCATGAGGTGCCGCTGCAGCTTCTTGAGCGGAACCTGGCCCTCATCGTTGCCGACCAGGACGTCGTAGATCGGGATGCTGCCGGCGACCCGCGCGGTGCGCTTCTTCTCCTGCGCGATGAGGCTCTTCACCCGGTGCGGCGCGCCCTCGGCGACGAAGATGATCCCGGGCCGCCCGACGACCCGGTGCACCGCGTCGAGGTGCGTGGTGCCCGCGATGCCCTGCGTGATCCGCCACTGCCCGCGCATGTTGTCCAGCGCCCAGCCCGCGGCGCCCGGCTGCCCGTCGGCCTTGGTGTAGATCGAGCGCTGCACCCGCCTGCCGAACACGCTGAACGCCCCGAGGGCGCCGATCATCACGCCGAACGGGACGAAGAACCAGGTCATCCCGAAGAACCAGCCGATGAGGGTGAGCAGCGCGATCGCACCGACGAAGACGCCGATCATGATCGGGAGGAGCTTCTTGTCCTCCTTGCGCTGCATCTGGAACGCCTGCCAGATCTGCTGGCGGCGCTGCTTCGACGCGGCCTTCTTCGCGGCCTTGCGCGCCTTCTTCTCTTCGGGCGTGGGCTTGCGGGGCTTGCCGGGCATGTGCCCAGACTACGTCCCCGCCGCGATCAACGGTGCGCCGAGGTGGTCAGCTGCGGGCGAGCAGCGAGCTCGCCTCCTGGGCGGCCGGACCGGAGTCGGCGAGGTGCGCGAGGTCCGGGTGCAGCTCCTCGCCGCGGTGCGCGACCGTCTGCGCGTAGAGCCGCCCGGCCCGGTAGGACGAGCGCACCAGCGGGCCGGCCATGACCCCGGCGAAGCCGATCTCCTCGGCCGCCTTCGAGTGCTCGACGAACTCCTCCGGCTTCACCCAGCGCTCCACCGGGTGGTGCCGCTTGGTCGGCCGCAGGTACTGGGTGATCGTGATGATCTCGCAGCCGGCCGCGTGCAGGTCGCGCAGCGCGGCGGTCACCTCGTCCGGCGTCTCGCCCATGCCCAGGATCAGGTTGGACTTGGTGACCAGGCCCTTCTCCCGGGCCTTGGTGATCACCTCGAGGGAGCGCTCGTAGCGGAACGCCGGGCGGATCCGCTTGAAGATCCGCGGGACCGTCTCCAGGTTGTGCGCCAGCACCTCGGGGCGCGCGTCGAACACCGGGCCGAGCTGCTCGTCGCGCGAGTTGAAGTCCGGGATCAGCAGCTCGACGCCGGTGCCCGGGTTCATCTCGTGGATCAGCCGGACGGTCTCGGCGTAGAGCCAGGAGCCGCCGTCGTCGAGGTCGTCGCGGGCGACGCCGGTGACGGTGGAGTAGCGCAGCCCCATCTGCTGCACCGACTCGGCGACCCGGCGCGGCTCGTCACGGTCGAGATCGGCGGGCCGGCCGGTGTCGATCTGGCAGAAGTCGCAGCGCCGGGTGCACTGCTCGCCGCCGATCAGGAACGTGGCCTCCCGGTCCTCCCAGCACTCGTAGATGTTGGGGCAGCCGGCCTCCTCGCACACCGTGTGCAGGCCGCCCGACCAAACCAGGCCCTTCAGCTCGGTGTACTGCGGGCCGGTCCTCGCGCGGGTACGGATCCAGGAGGGCTTCCGCTCAATCGGGGTCTCCGAGTTGCGGACCTCGAGGCGGAGCAGCTTGCGGCCTTCGGGTGCGACGGTCACGCCCACACCGTACGCCCGGGGTCCGGTGTGATGCCGGTCGCGGCCGCGGTGACGTCCCACAGCCGGCCGGCGAGCACCGGGTCCTGTGCCGCAGCGGAACGGCGGGCCGGACCGGGTGGCCCGTGCAGCTCGCCGGGGCCGGACGGGCCGAGGTGGTCGCCGCCGTGCACCGGCCCGGCCGCGGCGGCCAGCTGCGGCCCGATGCCGTCGGAGACCGGCTGGGTGATCATGCGGTCCAGGATCCCGAACGCGCGGTCCCAGCGGGTGCTGCGGCCGGCCCGCCGGAACGAGTTCTGCATCAGCGACGACTCGGTCATCCCCGGGTGCGCGGACACCGACAGCACCGGATCGCCGGCCAGCCGCAGCCTGCGGTCCAGCTCCGCGGCGAACAGCAGGTTCGCCAGCTTCGACGCCCCGTAGGCGGCGTTCGGGGAGTACCGGCGGGCGCGCCAGTGCAGGTCGTCGACGTCGAGCCGGCCGGTCCGGTGCCCGAGGCTCGACGTCAGCACCACCCGGGACGGCTGCTCCGGGTCGCCCGCCGCGCGCAACGCCGGCATGAGCAGCCAGGTCAGTGCGGCCGGGCCGAGGTGGTTCGTGCCGATCTGCAGCTCGAAGCCGTCCGCGGTCTCGGCGCGCGGCCCCATCGCGACGCCCGCGTTGTTGACCAGCACGTCCAGCCGGTCGCCGGTGCGCTCGCGGATCTCGACCGCGGCGGAGCGGACCGAGGCCAGGTCGGCGAGGTCCAGCAGGACGAGCTCGCCGCCGGCCCGCTCCGCCGCGAGCTGGCCGCGGGTGGTGTCCCTGGCCGCCATCAGGACCCGGGCCCCGGCCCCGGCCAGCGCGGCGGACAGCGCCGGGCCGAGCCCCGACGTCGTGCCGGTGACGAGGACCGTGCGGCCGGTGAGATCGGGGAGCGGGTACACGGCGGCGACGGTAGCGGGCGCGGGCCGGCCCGGCCGCGGCTACCGTGCGGCACCGTGGACTTCCGGATCTTCACCGAACCCCAGCAGGGCGCGACCTACTCCGATCTGCTGCGGGTCGCCCGCACGACCCAGGACGCCGGCTACGACGCCTTCTTCCGCTCCGACCACTTCCTGGCGATGGGTGACGGCGGTGCCGGGGCCGGACTGCCCGGCCCGACCGACGCCTGGGTGACCCTGGCCGCGCTCGGCCGCGAGACCACCCGGATCCGGCTCGGCACGCTGGTCACCAGCGCGACCTTCCGGCTGCCCGGTCCGCTCGCGGTCGCCGTGGCGCAGGCCGACGAGATGTCCGGCGGCCGGATCGAGGTCGGCCTCGGCGCCGGCTGGTTCGAGGCCGAGCACGCCGCGCTCGGCATCCCGTTCCCGCCGGTCGGGCAGCGGTTCGAGCTGCTCACCGAGCAGCTGGAGATCCTCACCGGGCTGTGGGCGACGCCACCCGGCGACCGGTTCGACCACCGCGGCACGCACTACACGATCACCGGTTCGCCGGCGCTGCCGCGGCCGGTGCAGGACGCCCCGCCGGTCGTCGTCGGCGGGATCGGGCGGCGCCGGACGCCCGCGCTGGCCGCCCGCTTCGCCGCCGAGTTCAACGTGCCGTTCCAGGACGCCGGCGTGGTCGCCACCCAGTTCGGGCGGGTGCACGACGCCTGCCGCGCGATCGGCCGCGATCCCGCGGACCTCACCTACTCGGTCGCGCAGATGCTGTGCCTCGGCCGCGACGACGCCGAGCTGGCCCGGCGCGCCGCCGCGGTCGGCCGGGACGTCGACGAGGTCCGCGCGAACTGCCTCGCCGGCACCCCCGGCGAGATCGTCGACCAGCTCGGCCGCTGGTCCGAGCGGACCGGCGCGACCCGGTTCTACCTGCAGATCCTCGATCTGTCCGATCTGGAGCACCTGGAGCAGTTCGCCGCGTCGGTGATGGGCCAGCTCGGCTGACCGCGGTGCGGCTCAGGATCCGAGCTGCCCGCCGAGGTCCGCCGCCGCGGTCAGCAGCACCAGCACCGGCACCACGGCGCGCGGTGCGATCCGGTAGCTGCCGCGGCCGTCCTGCTCGACGACGCCGGCGTGGGTGAGGGCCCTGAGATGGTGGTAGAGCTGGCCGGTCGAGGCCAGCTCGGCGACCTCGGTCAGTCCGGCCGTGCCGCGCGGGCCGTGCAGCAGGCCGCGGACGATCCGGACCCGGACCGGATGCCCGAGCGCGGCCAGCACCGCGGTGCGCGGCTCGTCGTCCAGGGCGAGCGCGGCGCCGGCGTCGTACTCGATGCTCCAGCGGACCTCGCCGTGCAGCGCGACCTCGCCGGAGTAGCGCACCGTCCCGGTCCCCGTGGGGGCGGGCGCGACGGCGGGCTCGGCGACGGCCGGGCCCGCGCCGAGCCGCTGTTCGAGCTGCTCGACGCGGCGTTCCAGATCGGCCAGGCGGTCTGCGGTCACCCGATCATTCTACGGAACTACGGAGAAGCGGTCGATCAGCCGAGCCCGCTCATCAGGTCCACCATCCGGGCGACCGGGTGCTCGGCGACCGGGAGCCGGCCGTCGATCGCGTCCAGCACGGCGGTGGTCACGGCCCCGGTGACGTCGTCGACGGTGATCTCCCGGCCGAGCTCGGTGCTCAGCGTGGTGACGCCGGCGTCGGCGATCCCGCAGGGCACGATCCGGCCGAAGTCGCCCAGGTCGGCGTCGCAGTTGATGGCGAACCCGTGCTGGGTCACCCCGCCGGAGATGCGCACCCCGATCGCGGCGACCTTGCGCTCCGGGCGCATCCCGGCGGCGGGCAGCCACACCCCGGACCGGCCCTCGACCCGCCCGGCCGCCGGCAGCCCGAGATCGTGGCAGACCCGGATCAGCGCCTCCTCCAGCCGCCGGACGTAGTCGACGACGTCCATCGGCTCCTTCAGCGCCATGATCGGGTAGCCGACCAGCTGCCCCGGCCCGTGCCAGGTGATCCGGCCGCCGCGGTCGACGTCGATCACCGGGGTGCCGTCCTGCGGCCGGTCCTCCGGCCGGGTCCGGCGCCCGGCCGTGTACACCGCCGGGTGCTCGAGCAGCATCAGCACGTCCGGGCCGGTGCCCTCCTTGCGCGCCGTGGCGTGCGCCCGCTGGGTGTCCCAGGCGGCCTGGTACTCGACGCGGCCCAGCCGGTCCACCCGGACGGGGTCGGTTCCGGCACGGCAGCTCTGATGCGGATCGGGCATGCCGCCGAGATTACCCCCGCACCCGGGCCGCCCCGAGCCGCGCCAGCACCGCCTGCGCCGCCCGGCGCCCGCTCACCAGCGCGCCCTGGGTGGACGGGGTGTCCCGGTGGTCGCCCGCGACGAACAGGTTCCGGCCCAGGTCGACGTCGCGGCGCACCGGCCGGCCGGGCTCCAGCAGCGGCAGCGCCCAGTCGACCTGCGCGGTGTGCAGGTGCGCCCAGTCGTCGGTCGGCACGGCCCAGATGCGGGACAGCTCACGTCGCACGGCGGGCTCGTCGAGCCCGGTGCCGGCCGGGGTGCCGACGATCGACGACGCCACCAGCGGCCGCCCGTCGGCCGAGTAGCCGGGTGCGGCGGCCGTCAGGACGACGCTGTTGATGACCGGTCCGCCGGTGCCGTCCAGGTGCAGCAGCGGTGCCGCCGACGGCGCCCGCGGGGGCACGTGGAAGAACGTGGTCAGCGCGTTCATCCGGGGTTCGGCGACGCCGGGCAGCAGCGCCGCCGCGGTCCTCGGGTCGGCGGCGACCAGCACCGCCCGGGCGCGCAGCGTCCCCGCGTCGGTGTCCGCCGACGGTGCGTCCCCGCCGTGCACGGCGTGCACCCGGGTGTGCAGCGTGACCGCGCCGGGCGGCAGCGCGGCGGCCAGCCGCCGGGGCAGCGCCTCGATCCCGTCGTCGGGCACCACGACCGTGCCGAGCGCGAAGCTGCGCCACACCAGCCGGACGAACGCCGCGGACGTCTCCAGCGCCGGATCGGCCAGCACCCCGGACAGGAACGGGCGCAGGAACCGGTCGGTGACCGCACCGCCGATCCCGGCGGCGGCCAGGTCGTCGGCGGCCGACCGGTCGATCATCGTGGCGGTGCGCGCCGGGGGAGAGGCCAGCACCCGCGCCGTCCAGGCCACCAGCTTCGCCTTGTCCAGCGGGCCGAACAGGTCGTCGGCGGCGGTCGCGGGGGCGGACGCCGGGCGGCGCAGCGGATTGACGAACCGGTGCAGCTCGCCGTCGCCGGCCCGGACGGCGGCGCCGGGCTCCAAGGCGCGGGCGGCGAGCGAGTCCAGGCCGTGCGGGGCCAGCGCGGCGCGCAGCGCCGGGTACGACGAGTTGAGCACCTGGAACCCGCGGTCGCAGCGGAACCCGTCGACGACGTCGGTCGCCATCCGGCCGCCGACCCGGTCGGACGCCTCCAGTAGCTGCACCGACAGACCGTGCCGGTGCAGGACGGCGGCCGCCCGCAGCCCGGCGAGGCCGGCGCCGACGACCAGGACGTCCGGCGTGCTCACGTACCGACCGCGGCGGACAGCGCGTCGCCGACCGTGTGGTGCCGGAACCGGAACCCGGCGTCGAGCAGCGCCTTCGGCACCGCTCGCTGCCCGCTGAGCAGGGTCTCCCGGCCGAGCTCGCCCAGCACGGTGGAGACCACCGGGGCGGGCACCGAGAACGGGGTGGGCCGCCCGACGGCCTCGCCCAGCTCCCGGGTGAACTCGGCGTTGGTGACCGGCACCGGGCCGGTGATGTTGGCCGGCCCGGACAGCGATCCGGTCTCCACGGCGAAGCGCAGCGCGGACACCTGGTCGTCCAGCGACACCCACGGCATGTACTGGGTGCCCTTGCCGATCCGGCCGCCCAGGAAGCCCCGGAACAGCGGGCGCAGCATCGCCAGCAGCCCGCCGGACGGCGACAGCACCAGCCCGGTCCGGATCAGCACGACCCGCGCGCCGGCGTCGGCGGCGCGCGCGGCGGCCGCCTCCCAGTCCCGGCAGACGTCGGCCAGGAAACCGCTGCCCGACGGCGCCGACTCGTCGGTGACGTGATCGCCGGTGTCGCCGTAGTAGCCGACCGCGGAGCCGCTGACGAACGCCGGGACGCCGTGCCGGGCGACCGCGGTGGCGAGCACGTCGGTGGGCACGTTGCGGGAGTCGCGGATCAGCTGCTTGCGCGCCCCGCTCCACGGCCGGTCGGCCAGCCCGGCCCCGTTGAGGTTGACGACGGCGTCGACGCCGTCCAGCGTGCCGTCCTCGATCGTGCCGGCCGGTGGGTCCCAGCCCCGTTCGTCCGGCGCGGCGGGGGAGCGCCGCACCAGGCGCAGCACCTCGTGGCCCGCCCCCCGCAGGTGGGCGACCAGGGCGGTTCCGATCAGACCGGACGAACCGGCTACGACGACTCGCACGGCGGCGATCCTTCCCGGTTCCGGGCCCGGGCGCGACCCGGCGGGTGGCGACGGTGATCACCCGTTCACCCGGTGGTGGTACGGGTGCGGCCCGCCCCGGGTGGACCGGGACGGGCCGCGACCGTCGGGGCGGGTGGCGCCGGGCCTACAGGCCGAGCTCGGCCTCGAAGGCACCCTCCTCCAGGCGGGCCCGGATCGCGGACAGGAAGCGTCCGGCGTCGGCACCGTCGACCAGGCGGTGGTCGTAGGTGAGCGGCAGGTAGCAGACCGAGCGGACGGCGATCACGTCGTCGCCCTCGGGGCCGGTGATGACCTTCGGCTCCTTGACGATCGCACCGGTGCCGAGGATGCCGACCTGCGGCTGGTTCAGGATCGGGGTGTCGAACAGCGCCCCGGCGGAGCCGATGTTCGTGATCGTGAACGTGCCGCCGGACAGCTCGTCCGGGCCGATCTTGGCGTCCCGGGTCCGGGCGGCCACGTCGGCGATCTTCTTGGCGATCCCGGCCAGTGACAGGTCGTCGGCGTCCTTGATCACCGGGACGAGCAGGCCGCGCGGGGTGTCCACGGCGATGCCCATGTGCACCGAGCCGTGGTACGTGACCTGCTTGTTGTCCTCGGAGATCGAGGCATTGACCGACGGGAACGCCTTGAGCGCCTCGATCGTCGCCTTCGCGATGAAGGCCAGGAAGGTGAGGTTGGCGCCCTCGCGGCGCTTGAAGTCCTCCTTGACCTTGTTCCGCAGCTTGACGATGCGGGTGAGGTCGACCTCCTGGACGGTGGTCAGCTGGGCGGACACCGCCAGCGACTCGTTCATCCGCTGGGCGATCACCTGGCGCAGGCGCGGCAGCTTGACCGTGGTGCCCGGCTGCGGGCCGTCCTGCGGGCGGGTCGGGACGGTCTGCGGCTGCTTCGGCGCACCGCCGGACGCGGCGGGGGCCGCCGGGGCCTCCGGGGCCGGGGCGGACTTCTGCTCGGCCGCTGCCAGCACGTCCTGCTTGCGGATCCGGCCGCCGACCCCGGAGCCGGTCACCGTCCCCAGGTCGACGCCGTGCTCCTGGGCCAGCTTGCGGACCAGCGGCGTCACGTACGGCTTGTCGCCGGACCCGTTGGACGACGACGGCGCGGAACCCTGGGTGTCGGTGGACCCCTTGGGCTGCGCCTGCTGCTGCTTCGGGGCCTCGGCCTTGGGCTGCTCGGCCTTGGGCTGCTCGGCCTTGGGCTGCTCGGCCTTCGGCTGCTCCGCCTTCGGGGCCTCCTGCTTCGGGGCCTCCTGCTTCGGCTCCGGCTTCTTCTCCGGGGCCGGCTCCTCCTTCTTCGGAGCGGGGGCCTCCTCCTTCGCCGGTGCGGCCGAGCCGTCGCCGACCAGCGCGAGCTGCGCGCCGACCTCGACGGTCTCGTCCTCGCCGACGGTGTGCTCGAGGACGGTGCCGGCCACCGGCGACGGGATCTCGGTGTCGACCTTGTCGGTCGAGACCTCCAGCAGCGGCTCGTCCACGTCGACGCTGTCGCCGACCTGCTTGAGCCAGCGGGTGACGGTGCCCTCGGTGACCGACTCGCCGAGCTCGGGCATGGTGACCGGCGTCCCGGAGCCGCCGCCGGACGCACCGGAACCGGACTCGTCGGACGACGGCGCAGCCGCCTCCTCCTGCGCGGGCTCCGGCTCGGGCTCCGGCTCGGGCTCGGCCGCCTCCTCGGCGGCGGGCTCGGCACCGCCGGAGCCGCCGCCGTCGGACTCGTCGGCGTCGCCGATCACGGCGAGCTCACCGCCGACCTCGACGGTCTCGTCCTCGCCGGCGATGATCCGCTTCAGCACCCCGGCCGCGGGGGACGGGATCTCGGTGTCGACCTTGTCGGTCGAGACCTCGAGCAACGGCTCGTCGACCTCGACGGTGTCGCCCTCGGACTTGAGCCAGCGGGTGACGGTGCCCTCGGTGACACTCTCGCCCAGGGCGGGCATCTCTACGGTGACGGCCATGTCGGGTGGAGCTCCTCTTGTTCCGCGTGGGTGTTCGGGTCTGGGGACGGATCGGCCGGGATCAGCCGTGGGTGTGCAGCGGTTTCCCGGCCAGGGCGAGGTGGGCCTCTCCGAGTGCCTCGCTCTGCGTGGGGTGGGCGTGGATCAGTGCGGCGACGTCGGCGGGGAGAGCCTCCCAGTTGTAGATGAGTTGCGCCTCCCCGACGAGCTCGCCGACCCGTGAGCCGACCATGTGCACACCGACCACGGGGCCGTCGGCGCCGGCCGGGCCCGCTTGGACGAGCTTGATCGCCCCGGAGGTCTGCAGGATCTGCGACCGCCCGTTGCCCGCCAGGTCGTAGGTGAGGGTGTGCACCTCGCCGTGCCGCTCGCGGGCGGCGTCCTCGGTCAGCCCGACCGAGGCGATCTCCGGGTCGGAGTAGGTCACCCGCGGGACGCCGTCGTCGGACAGCGGGGTGGGTGCGAGCCCCGCGACGTCCTCGGCGACGAAGATCCCGTGCGCGAAGCCGCGATGGGCCAGCTGCAGCCCGGGGGTGACGTCGCCGACGGCGTACACGCCGTCCAGGTTCGTCCGGAGCCGCTCGTCGACGGTGACGAAGCCGTCCGACATCGCGATCCCGGCCTCGGCGAACCCGTGACCGGTGGTGTTGGGGCCGCGGCCGACCGCGACGAGCAGCAGATCGGCGTCGATCTCCTCGCCGTTCTCCAGCGCGACGGTGACGACGTCGCCGGAGCGGGTGGCCTTGCTCAGCCGCACGCCGGTCCGGGCGGTGATCTTCCGGCGGCGGAAGGCGCGGCCGAGCTGGGTGGAGCAGAACTCGTCCTCGGCGGGGACCAGCCGGGGGAGTGCCTCGACGATCGTGACCTCGGCCCCGAACGAGCGCCACACGCTGGCGAACTCGACGCCGATCACGCCGCCGCCGAGCACCACGACCCGTTCCGGGACCCGGTCCAGGGTGAGCGCGGCGTCGGAGGTGACGATCCGGTCGTCCAGCTCCAGGCCGGGCAGCGAGCGGGCGTAGGACCCGGTCGCGAGCACCACGTGCCTGCCGTGCAGGAGCCGGTCGCCGACCCGCACGACGCCGGGCCCCTCGAGGGTGCCGGCGCCGTCGACCACGGTGATCCCGCGGGCGGCGACGAGCCCCTGGAGACCCTTGTGGAGCCGGCCGACGACGCCGTCCTTGTAGGAGTTGACGCCGGCCATGTCGACACCGTCGAAGCTGGACCGGACGCCGAGTTTCGCGCCGTCGCGGGCGTTGTCGGCGACCTCGGCGGCGTGCAGCAGCGCCTTGGTCGGGATGCAGCCGCGGTGCAGGCAGGTGCCGCCGATCTTGTCCTTCTCGACGAGGACGACCGAGAGCCCCAGCTCGGCGGCGCGCAGCGCGCAGGCGTACCCGCCGGAGCCGCCGCCCAGGATCACCAGGTCGGCCGCGCTCGCTGAGCCCGTCTCGGACACCGATCAGCTCCCTCCCGGTCACGTGCGGCGGGGGCCTCCACCGCCGTGACGCCGCAGTGCGGCGCCCATCTTGTCACTACCCGCACGGTGCGCCAGTGCGGGTGTCGGGAGCAGATCATGGTCCTCGCGCGTTGTACTGACGGATCACGTGTGTCCGTTTCGCCCGCCGGCGGTACGGAATGTCGTGCGAGCCGACGAGAGGGTGACGCCCATGGGCCTGCTGGACAGGTTCCGTTCCCGCCGGTCCTCCGGCCAGGCCAAGGCTCCGAGTGCGGAGTCCTACCTGCGGGAATGGACGAACGCTCGGATCGGGGTGGAGGCGTTCGTCGAGCCTCGGACGACCGTGACCGAGACGACGGTGGTGTTCGTCGCACACGACGGCGAATGGACCCGGCGGCGGGTCGGGAACCCGAACCGGGCCAAGAAGCTGGCCCGCTCGATGCAGATCCCGATCTACGACGTGCAGCTGGTCGGCTACCCGAAGCGGATGCGCGACCACGACGCGCGGGAGCGGGCGCTGCGGAAGAAGGCCAAGCAGGAGGAGATGCTGCGGCAGCTGCGGGAGAAGGACCGGGACCGGTAGCGCTAGTCCTGCAGTGAGCGGGCCCTGCGGGCGCCGATCGCGCGCATCGCGGGCTCCAGCCGCAGGGCGGGCCCGGGGACCAGTGCGGTCAGCCGCAGCACCGCGCCGCGCCAGGCCGGCAGCGTGCGGTACACCCGGCCGGTGCCGAACATCCCGACCAGGCCCTGCGCGACCTGCTCGGTGGTGACCAGCGTCCCGGACCGGACCAGCGCCTGGGCCTGCCCGCCGGGCTCCATCCCGCGCAGCAGCTCGGTGTTGACGCCGTCCGGGCAGACCGCGTGCACTCGGATCCCCTCCCGGCGGACCTCGGAGGCGAGTCCGGAGACCACGGACAGTGCACCGGCCTTGGACGCCGCGTACACGGACAGGCCGGGGACCGGGCCGAGCGCGGAGAGCGAGACGGTGACGCCGATCTCGCCGCCGTGCGCGACGCCGGCGGCGGCCTGCTCCCGGAACGCGGCGACCGCGGCCCGGGCACCCCAGACCGGGCCGAGCAGGTTCACCTCGACCAGGGCGCGGGCGTGTGCCTCGGACAGCTCGGTGAGCGCGCCGTCGAACCCGACGCCCGCGTTCGACACCCAGGCGCCCAGCGGGGCCAGCTCGCGGGCGCGGTCGGCGACGGTGCGCGCGTCGGCCGGGTCGGTGACGTCGTGTGCGGCGCCGTCCGCGGCGCCGATCCGCTCCGCGGTGGCCCGGGCGGCGTCCGCGTCGAGATCGGTGACGAGCACCCGGTAGCCCCGGCCGACCAGCTCGGTGGCGATCGCCTCGCCGATCCCGCGGGCGGCGCCGGTGACCACGGCGGAGCGGGGAGCGTGCGCGGGGATCTCGTGCCGGCGTCGTCGCATGGGCCGGGAGTATGCCCTACCGGTCGGTAACCCGGGGTGCTCCGCGCAGCGCCCGGCGCCGGCCCGCGCCGAGGGTCCGGTCACCCGGCACCTGGGCGCTCGACGTCGGCCCCGAAGCTGCGCCGCTACGAGGCCGCGGGCACCGCGGAGCTGTGGCTGGTCGACCCGCCGGCGTCGACCGTGCTCGTCTTCCGGCGGGCCGCCGGAAGACGAGCAGTGCCGGATCAGACACAGCAGGGTCCGGTACACCTGGGTCAGGTACGGCCGGGTCAGGTACAGCAGGGTTCGGCACCGCGCTGGAGGTCGCGGGCGGCGATCTGACCAGCCCGCTGCTGCCCGGGTTCGCGCTGCCGGTCACCGATCTCTTCGAGGACGCCGGGTGAGGCGCGCGGCGTGACCGGGCGCCGCCGCGACCGCGGCGGCACCCGGGGTCTCAGCCGTTCGCGGCGACGTCGTCCAGGAAAGCGATCAGCGTCCGCACCGGCACCCCGGTGCCGCCCTTGGTGGTGTAGCCGCGCGGGCCGCCGGTGTTGTACGCCGGACCGGCCACGTCGATGTGCGCCCACGGCAGCCCGGCCGGCACGAACTCCTTCAGGAACAGCCCGGCCAGCAGCATCCCGGCGAACCGCTGCCCGCTGACGTTCGCGATGTCGGCGACCCGGGAGTCGAGGTCGGAGCGCAGGTACTCGGGCAGCGGCATCGCCCAGCCGTCCTCGCCGACGTCGACGGCGTGCCCGGCGACCCGGTCCCGCAGGTCGTCGGACCCCATGATCCCGGCGGTGCGCAGCCCGAGCGCGACCTGCTGGGCGCCGGTCAGCGTCGAGGTCTCCACCAGGTAGTCGGGGTCGTCCTCGCCGGCCCGGACGAGCGCGTCGGCCAGGATCAGCCGGCCCTCGGCGTCGGTGTTGAGCACCTCGACGGTCTTCCCGCCGTACATGGTGAGCACGTCACCCGGCTTGTACGCCATCGAGGACGGCATGTTCTCGGCCATCGGCACGGTCGCCGTCACCGCGACCGGCAGCTCCAGCTTCGCCGCGAGCACCACGGTGGCGACGACCGCCGCGGCGCCACCCATGTCCGAGGTCATGTCCGCCATCCCGGCGTTCGGCTTGAGCGAGATGCCACCGGTGTCGAAGGTGATGCCCTTGCCGACCAGCGCGACCTTCCGGGCCGGCGCGGCGCCGCCGTTCCAGGTCAGCCGGACCAGCCGCGGCTTGTTGGCCGAGCCCTTGCCGACCCCGGTGATCCCGCCGTAGCCGTTCTCCCGCAGCCGCTCGTCGTCGAGCACCTCGGTGACCAGGCCGGCCCGCTCGCCCAGGGCCACCGCGCGCTGCGCGAACGTCTCCGGGACCAGCACGTTCGGGGCGGTGTTCACCAGGTCGCGGGCGGTGGCGACGGCCTCGGCGACCAGGCCGGCCCGGCGGACCTGCGCGTCGGTGACCCCGGTGAACGTCCAGGACGCCACCGGTGCCGATCCGGCGTCGGTGCTGGAGCGGTGCGCGTCGAACCGGTAGCCACCGAGCAGCGCGCCGGCCACCGCCGCCTCGGCGGCGCCGTCCCCGGCGGCGCCGAGCGTGCTCACCGCGGCGGGCGTCCCGGCCAGCGCCCGGGACGCCGCACCGGCGGCCCGGCGGACCCGGTCGGCCGCTGCCGCGTCGTCGCCGGCCTCGCCGAGCCCGACCGCCACCAGCCGCGGCGCGGCGACCGCCCCGCGGGTCGGCAGCGAGACGACCTGCTCGACCTTCCCGGTCGCGCCGACGACGCGGAGCAGCTCGGCGAGCTCGCCGCCGAACGCGGCGTCGACGTCGGCGGCGCCGGCGGCGAGCACCGGCGCGACCGCGGTGCCCGCCCCGTCGTCGGCGGGCGCCCCCGGGTGCAGGCCGATCACCAGCGCCCCGGCCTCGACGGTGGACGGCGACGCGGTCGTCGCGGCGGTGTCCGGGATGGTCGGTTCGGCGGTCGGCACGGGGAACTCCTCGGTCGTGGGACGGTCGGATCGGTATCGGACGGGTGGCCTCGCGTTCCGCTCGTGCACACACGGTGACCAGCACACGTGTCCCGTGCGCCGGGCGGGTGGGGAGCGGCGCGGCGAGACCGGACCGAGATGGTAATGACACCCCCGCGGCGCCGCGCGGCACAGGGTCGAATGGGAAGGTGATCGGGTGCCCCGACCCCCGTACCGGATGCCGACCGCGACCGCGGTCGTCGTCGCCCTCGCGGCGATGTTCGGTACCGGTCTGTACGCGGCGCTGGCCCCGGCCGCCGCGGTGTCGGGACCGTGGTTCCCGCTGGGCGTGCTGCTCGCCGGGCTGGTCGCGCTCGCCGTCGTCGCCTCCACCGCGCACCTGGCGACGGCCCGGCCGGCCGGGCCGGAGCTGGTCCGGGACGACCTGCCCGCACCCGCGGTGCGGCTCGGCGCGGTGGCCCGGCTGGTGTCGCGGGCCGCGGCCGCCGCGGCGGCCGCCGGCGTGTTCGGCGCCTACGTGCTGCCCACCCAGCCGCTGCCGGTCGCGGTGGTCGCGGTGCTCGCCGTCATCGCGGTGAACGCGGCCGGGGTCCGGGTGTCCCCGGCGGCGTCCGGCGGACTGGTCGTGGGCACCCTGCTGGTGCTCGCGCTGGTCGCCGGGGTGGGCCTGACGACCGACGCGCCGGAGGGCGCCGGGCCGTCGTCGGCGATGCCCGCCGCGGAGCTGGCGGGCGCCGCCGTCGCGGACGGCGCGGGGACCCCGGACGATCCGGTCGCCGGGACGCTGCAGGCCGCGGTCGAGCCGGGGCCGCTGGGCGTGCTGACCGCCGCCGCGTTCGCGTTCTTCGTCTACACCGGCCTGTCCCGGGTGGCCGAGCTCGGCGGCAGCCTGCGCGACCCGATGCGGGCGATCCGCCGCGCACCGGCGGTCGCCGTGCTGGTCACCACCGGGTTGCTGCTGACGCTCTCGATGGCGCTGCTGCACGGGCTGGGCGTGGAACGGCTGGCGATGTCGCCGACCCCGCTCGCCTCGCTGATGGACACCGGCGGCAGCCCGGCGCTCGGCGTGCTGGTCCGGATCGCGGCGGCCGCGGCCACCGCGGCCGCGCTGCTCGGGGCGCTGTCCCGGGCCGCCGGCGGGGCGTCCCGGCTGGCCCTGGACGGCGAGCTGCCCGCCTTCCTCGGCCGCGGCGGCTCGCGCGGCACGCCGTGGCCCGCCGATCTGCTGCTCGGCGGGCTGACCCTGCTGGTCACCCTGGCGGTGGGGCCGATCACCGCGATGGCGATCGCGGTCGGCGCCGCCCTGGTGCACCACACCCTGCTGCACGCCGCGGTGCTGCGGATCCCGGGCCGCCCGGCCGCGGCGGCGTTCGTGGCGGGCGCCGGCGGCACCGGCTGCCTGGTGCTGGTCGCGGCGCTGCCGCTGTGGCCGCTGCTGGCGACGGCCGGCGCGCTGGCGGCCGGCTGGGTGCTGTGCGCGCTGTCCGCGCGGTCGGCCGCCGTCCGGGGCCGCCAGGAGGCCGCCGGCCCGGCCGATCCCGAGGAACGCGCCGCCTGAGGGACTAGGGTCCCCTGGCGTGACCGACGATCTTCTGTCCAGCCCGCTGCACGAACGGCACGTCGCCCTCGACGCCACCCTCGGCGAGTTCGGCGGCTGGTCGATGCCGATCTCCTACCCGGGCGGCACCGTCGCCGAGCACACGTCGGTGCGCGAGACGGCGGGACTGTTCGACGTCAGCCACCTCGGGACGGTCCCGATCGCCGGGCCGGGCGCCGCCGCGCACGTGAACACCTGCCTGAGCAACGACCTCGGCCGGATCGGCCCGGGCCGGGCGCAGTACACGCTGGCCTGCAACGAGACCGGCGGCGTGATCGACGACATGATCATCTACCTGGCGGCGGACGACGACCTGCTGCTCGTCCCGAACGCCGCGAACTCCACCCGGATCGTCACGATGCTGCAGGACGGCGCCCCGGACGGGGTCACCGTCACCGACCGGCACCGCGAGCTCGCCGTGCTCGCCCTGCAGGGGCCGCGCTCCGCGGAGGCGCTCGCGGCCGCGCTGGGCGAGGCCGGATCGGCGGTCGCCGACCTGGACTACATGTCGTTCACCGACATCGAGGGCGGCGCGGTGCGGGTCTGCCGGACCGGCTACACCGGCGAGCACGGCTACGAGCTGGTCCTCGACGCCGCGGCGGCGCCCGCCCTGTGGGACGCCCTGCTCGACGCGGTCCGCGCGGTCGGCGGCGGCCCGTGCGGGCTCGCCGCCCGGGACACCCTGCGCACCGAGATGGGCTACCCGCTGCACGGCCACGAGCTGTCCGAGGAGATCAGCCCGGTGCAGGCGGGCAGCGCGTGGGCGGTCGGCTGGGACAAGCCGTCGTTCTGGGGGCGGGATGCGCTGGTCGCCGAGCGGGCGGCCGGCCCGGCACGCCGGCTGCGCGCGCTGCGGGCGACCGGGCGCGGCGTGCCGCGGGCCGGCATGACCGTGCTGGACGCCGAGGGCGGCAACCCGGTCGGCACCGTCACCTCCGGCACCTTCTCGCCCACCCTGAAGGCCGGGATCGCGCTGGCGCTGATCGACACCGATCCGACGGTGTCGCCCGGCGACGCGCTGGTGGTCGACGTCCGCGGCCGGGCGCTGCCGGTCGAGGTCGTGAAGCCGCCCCTGGTGCCGTCCCACGTGCGATGACGCCGGTGTGACCGGCGTCCGTCCCGCAGGGGAGGATCGCGTCCCGACCGTCGGGAATCCGACTACTTGCGATGCGGGCGGCGGAGATACCGTTCACCCATGAGCGCGCCGCAGTTCACCGTCACCCGCAACCCCGCCCCGGCGTCCCCGCAGCGGCGCGCCCAGGTACTGGCCGATCCCGGTTTCGGCCGGCACATGACCGACCACATGGTCACCATCCGCTACACCGAGGGCACCGGCTGGCACGATCCGCAGGTCGTGCCGTACGGGCCGCTGACCCTCGATCCGTCGTCGATGGTGCTGCACTACGGCCAGGAGATCTTCGAGGGGCTGAAGGCCTACCGGCAGCCGGACGGCTCGATCGCCCTGTTCCGGCCGGAGCAGAACGCCCGCCGGTTCGCCGGGTCCGCGAGGCGGCTGGCGATGGCCGAGCTGCCCGAGGAGCTGTTCCTCGCCTCGCTGGCCGAGCTGCTGTCGGTGGACTCGGAGTGGGTGCCCGCCGCCGGCGGCGAGGACTCGCTCTACCTGCGCCCGTTCATGATCGCCACCGAGGTGGGGCTGGGCGTCCGGCCGTCGTCGGAGTACCTCTACGCGGTGCTGGCCTCGCCGGCCGGGCCGTACTTCGCCGGCGGGGTCAAGCCGATGGACGTCTGGCTGGAGACCGAGTACACCCGGGCCGCCCTGGGCGGCACCGGCACCGCCAAATGCGGCGGGAACTACGCGGCGTCGCTGCTTCCCCAGGCTGTCGGCGCCCGGCACGGCTGCGCCCAGGTCGCCTACCTCGACGCCGAGGAGCGCACCTGGATCGACGAGATGGGCTCCAACAACCTGTTCTTCGTCTTCACCACGACCGACGGCGGCGTCGAGATCGCCACCCCGGACCTGCGTGGCGCGGTGCTGCCCGGCATCACCCGGGACTCGCTGATCACCGTGGCCCGGGACCTGGGGATGTCGGTGGTGGAGCGGCGGATCGCGGGCCAGGAGTGGCTGGGCGGGGTCGCGAGCGGCCTGCTCACCGAGGTGTTCGGCTGCGGCACCGCCGCGGTGATCACCCCGATCGGCACCGTGAAGCACTCCGGCGGCGAGGTGACCGTGGGCGACGGGGAGCCCGGCCCGGTCACCCTGCAGCTGCGCGAGGCGCTCACCGCGATCCAGCGGGGCGCCGCGCCGGACCCGCACGGCTGGATGCGCACCCTGGTGCCCGCCCCCGCCTCCGTCTGACCGGCCTGATCACAGCGCGGCGGCCAGTACGACCAGGACGGTGGTGGCGGCCAGCTGCTCGGCGGCGCCCAGCACGTCCCCGCTCATCCCGCCGAACCGACGACGGGTGTGCCGGGCCAGGCCGGCCACGAGCAGCGCGGCGGCCAGCACCGCACCCACGGTGACCAGCACGATCCCGGGCCCGGCCAGGACCCCGGGGAACGCCGTGGGGCCTTCTGTGAGGTAGTCGGCGTAGCGCCGGGGCATTCCCGCCCGGTCGACGGCCGGGACCAGGGCGGCGGCCCCCGCCCCGGCCAGCACCGTCCACCACAGCGGGGCGACCCACACCCGCTGGGAATCCGCGACCAGGGCGCCCAGCCCACCCTCCCTGGCCGCCGGTGTCCCGCTCCTGGCCACCCAGCAGAATCCGGCCCGGCCGACCCCGGCGGCCAGCGCGCAGGTCACCAGCACCGCCGCGGGCGGGGCCGAGGCGAGCTGGGCCAGCGCCGCGGCCTGCGCCCCCAGCACCACCACCAGCGTGACGACGGCGAACGGTCCCGCACCGCCCTCGGCCATGATCCGCAGCGCCCGCTGGGGGGGCCCGTAGCTGCCCAGGCCGTCGGCGGTGTCGGCCAGCCCGTCCAGGTGCATGCCGCGGGTCGCGAGCGCACCCGCCCCGACCACGAGCAGGCCCGCCACCAGGGGGGACGACCCGAGCGCGGTGAGCCCGAGCAGCAGCGCCCCACCGGCCATGCCGAGGCCGACCCCGACCACCGGTGCCCATCTCAGCGCGGCCGCGGGGACCCCTTGAGGGAGGGCGCCGTCCGGGCCGGTGCCGACCCGGACCGGGAGCACGGTCAGCCAGCTGACGGCGAGCCGGAGCCCGGCCAGCGGCCCCGGGCCCCGCCTGGCGTCGGTCACCGGGTGGCGCCCGCCGCGGCCGTCGCGTCCCCGGGGACGACGCCGGTGTCCTCGGCGGTGCCCGTCTCGCCGAGCAGGCGGGCCGCGGTGATCAGTAGCGGCAGCACCGCGACGCCCGCGGTGCCGTCCTCGGTACGCACCGCGAGATCCAGCACCGGGGTGAGCGCGAGGTGCTCCAGGACCAGCCCGGCGGCCGGCTCGGTGGACGGCTGTGCCGCCAGCCACCACTGCTTCGCGCCGGGTGCGAGCTCCTCGGCCATCAGCGCGGCGGCACCGACGGCGACCCCGTCGAGCACGGTCGGGACCTTGCGCTCCGCGGCGCGGGCCAGGAAGCCGGCGAGCACGATCAGGTCGGTGCCGCCGACGGTGCGCAGCAGCGCGAGCGGGTCGCGCAGGTGCGGGCGGGCGCGGCGCAGCCCGTCCCGGATGGCGACGGCCTTGCGCATCCAGGCCCGGTCGTCGATCCCGGAGGCGCGGCCGACCACGGCGACCGGTTCGGCGCCGGTGAGCGCGGCGACCAGCGTCGCGGCCGGGGTGGTCGCACCCACCGCCAGGGTCGCCGGGACCAGGACGTCCGCCCCGGCGTCGATCTCCTCGTCGGCGAGCTGGCGGCCGGTGCGCCAGGCAGCGGCGGCGGCGTCGTCGGTGAGCGCGTCTTCGCGGTCGATCCGGCCGGTGCCGCGGGCCACCCGGTGCGCGGACTCGACGCCGTCGGCGTCCCGGCTGAGCCCGACGTCGACGGTGCGCACCGCCGCCCCGGCGGCCCGGGCGGCGACGGTGACCGGCAGCCGTCCGGCGGCGGCGGCCTCGGCGCGGGCGGCGGAGACCTCCGGCGGGTAGGCGGACACTCCGTCGGCGGCGACGCCGTGGTCCGCGGCGAGCAGCAGCACACGGGCGTTCACCGGCGGCCGCGGCGGGCACTCGCCCTGGCAGGCCGCGAGCCAGACACCGAGCTCGCCGAGCCTGCCCAGGCCGCCCGGGGGCAGCGCGAGCCCGTCGACGAGCGCGACCGCGGCGCGCCGGGTCCGCAGATCGGGCCGCCCGACCGCGGCCGGGGCGGACGGCCGCTCGACGGGGTCCGGGCCGGTCACCGGCGCGGCCGACGACCCGGTCGGCGGGGTGACCGCGCCGGGGACGCCGGCCGGGGTGCCAGCGACGTCACCGTCCGGGTCGGCGACGCCGGGATCCGCGGGGACGGGCGGCACATCCGGGGCCGCCGCACCGGGCGCCCCCGTTGCCGGGGCCGGCGCTGCGAGGTCCGGCGCACCCGCTCCCGGGTCCGGCCCACCGGCTGCCAGGTCCGGCCCACCGGCTGCCAGGTCCGGCCCACCGGCCGCCGGGTCCGGGGCACCGGCTGCCAGGTCAGGCCCGCCGGCTGCCGCACCGGACGCGCCGTCGGCTGCCACCCCCGCGGCGCGGGCCGCCGCATCCGGGGCGGGAGCCGGGCCGTCCGCGGCGGGGGCCGGGGCACCCGCCGCACCGGCGTGTCCGGCGTCCGGTCCCGGCAGCCGCAGCGCCCGCCCGGCGACCACCAGCACCGTCTCCGCGCAGACCTCGGCGAGCGCGGCGTTCAACCCGCCCAACAGGTCCCGGAACAGCCGCCCGGAGGCGGACCCGGGCACCACGCCCAGCCCCACCTCCGCCGACACCAGCACGACCGGCCCCGGCGCCCCCGCCACCGCGGCGACCAGCCCGTCCAGCAGCTCGTCGACCTCGGTGTGCGGCCCCGGCCGGTCCCAGGCGCCCGCGTCGTCGAGCACCCCGGCGAGCCAGGTGCCGAGATCGTCGACGAGCACCGGGCCGGGGACGGCGAGCGCCGCGACGAGCGCGACGCCGGAGACCTCCTCGGTCGTCCACGCCGCCGGGCGGCGGACGACATGCGCGGCGATCCGGGCGTCCCACTCGGCGTCGCCGTCGGTCCGCCGCCCGGTCGCCAGGTACCGGACCGGCACCTCCTCGCCGAGCAGCTGCTCGGCGTAGCGCGACTTGCCCGACCGGGTGCCTCCGATGACGAGCGTTGCGTTCATGCCGCACATCGTGTCGCACCCGTCCGGCGTGGCATCCGGAAGGGGCCTCCTCAGAACTCCGTGAGGTTGTCCCGGAACCGCTCGTGGGTGTAGCGGGTGCGCACCCGGCCTCGTCGCTGCAGGGCGGGGACGAGCCCGTCGCAGACCCGGCCGACGACGTCGCGGGACATGTCCCCGGACACCAGGAAGCCGTCGCCGCCGACCTCGTCCATCGCGCGCAGGAAGTCGACCAGCGTGGACCGGTGCCCGTTGGTGGTGACCTGGGGGACCGGGCCGTCCAGGTCGAAGCCGGCGAAGTCGTTCTCGGTGAGCGCGGACAGGTGCGCCAGCGCGGCCTCGGCGAGCTCGCGGGCCTGCGCGTCGGTCTCGGCGAGCACCGGCGCCACCACGAACAGGATCTTGCAGCTGTCCGGGTCGCGGCCGATCCGCTCCATCCGGGACCGGACGTCGGCGTGGTAGGCCTTCATCGCCTCGACCCCCCGGCGCCGAGGCGATGATCGTCTCGGCGTGCGCGGCGGCGAACTCCCGGCCGCGCGGCGAGCCGCCCGCCCGGCAGCACACCGGCCTGCCCTGCGGCATCGGCATCGTGTTCAGCGGGTCGCGGCTGCGGTGCCACTTCCCGTCGAAGTGGATCGGCGAGACCCGGGTGTGGTCGACGAAGCGCCCGGTCTCCCGGTCCATCACCACGGCGCCGGGCTCCCACGACCCGCACAGCCGTTCCACCAGGTCGACGAATTCGTCCGCTCGCTCGTGGCGCTCGTCGTGGTCGGGCAGCAGGTACGGCGGGTACGGCAAGGTGGACATGGTCGCGACGATGCCCAGCCGGGAGGTGTGCGCCACGACCAGCCCGACCGGGTCGTGCTGGGTGCGTAGAGGCCGTGGTGCAGGTCGGTCTCCAGACTGCCGCCGTGGTGGTCGGGCACCATCGGCGAGTCCTCGATCATCATGTAGTCGAAGCAGGCCCGTTCCAGCGCGCGGGCGAAGTCGACGTGGAACCGGCCGTCCGGCCAGATGGCGCCGGTGTCGCCACCCCACGGCCCGCGCCAGGTCGCGTGGGCGGAGAAGTTCATGAACCAGCCGAGTGGAATCGCTGCGGTGTCACGGGTGTCCTCCCGGGAGGGATGGGGGTGGCGGCTCCGGCGGGCGTGCCGGGTCCGGTGGGGCGAGGCCGCGCAGGGCGACGACGGCGGCGAACGCGGTGAGCAGTGCCAGTGCGACGACCGCGGTGGTGCGGGCCGGCACGCGCCCCGGGAGCCGGGCCGCGGTCAGTCCGAGCAGCGGCGCGGCCAGGTTGGTGGTGAGCAGGAACGCCTGCCCGGTGGCGAGCGGACCGGTGGCCGCGGTCGGCGGGCCGCTCCGGCAGCCTCCACAGGCAGGGGAGCAGCAGCAGGCGGAGGCACGTTGATCAGGAACACCCAGCGGGCGCCCGTCAGCTCGGCGACCAGTCGGCCGGCGGTGAGCCCCAGCCCGGCCCCGACCAGCGAGGACGCCATCAGGTCGCGACGGCGCGGCGCCGGACGGCCGGATCGGGTGACAGGTCGGCGACGGTGGCGAGCACGGCCGGGATGGCGGCCACCCCGCCCACGCCCTGCAGCACGCGTCCGGTGAGCAGGGTCCACGGCTCGCCCGCGAGCCGCGCCCTGCTCGGCACCCGGGCCGGCCGGCTGGTCGGCGTCGACGTAGGCGAGGGTGGGGACGCAGCGCAGCAGCCCGCGGACGTAGGGGTGCGCGTCCGGCATGTCCAGGGCGGGCGCCGAGCACCCGCGCGGTGTCGGGCAGGCCGACCCGCACCAGCCAGTCGGCGGCCTGCTCGCGGGCCTGCGCCCGGGTGCACCCGTGTTGGTGCGCAGTACCGTCACCAGCTGGCTGCCGACGGTCCAGACCGGGTCCAGCGAGGTCATCGCGTCCTGGAACATCATCGCGATGCCGGGCGTGCGGTGCGGCAGCCGGGACCGGCCGGTCCGGTCCAGCTCGGCGCCGTGGAACCGGATCCGGCCGCGCACCCTGGCGGCCCGGTCGAGGAAGCCCGCGACCGCCAGGGCGAGCGTGGTCTTGCCGGATCCGGACTCGCCGACGACCGCGATCCGCTCGCCGCGCTCGATCCGGAGGGTGACGCCGCGAACCGCCGCGACCGCATCCGGATCGTCACCGAACGTCACGGTGAGATCGTCGACGGCGAGCAGGGGGCCGGGCTCGTGGATGTCGTCCGGGGCGGCGACGCTGCCCACCCGTTCCTGCAGTGTGTCGGTCATGGCCGGAGACCTCCGTGATCGGAGTGGGCCCCCCAGCCTCGGATCGGGGTGTTTCCGAGCCCGGCACGGTGGGTGACCCGCGCGTTGCGCCGCGGTCGGTGTCCGGTGGCCGTGCGTAACCTGGCCGGCCGCGGGTCAGCCGGCCAGTGCGCGGAACCGGCCTGCGTGGAACACCAGCGGATCCACCTCGTGCCGCCCGTCGAGGGCGTGCACCCGCAACAGCGCGATCACGTGGTCGCCGGCCGGCAGCTCGGCGTGCAGGGTGCAGGTGAACCACGCCGCGGCGCCGTCGACGAGCACCGCCCCGTCCTCGTCGGTCCGGATCGGCAGCCCGGCGAACCGGTCACCGGTGCGGGCCGACAGCCTGCGGCAGGCGTCGTCGTGCGGGGACGCCAGCACCGACACCCCCAGCCGGGGCAGCGCGCGCAGCACCGGCCAGGTCGTCGAGGTGTCCTGCATGCAGACCGACACCAGCGGCGGGTCCAGCGACACCGCGGTGAAGGCGCTCGCCGCCATCCCCACCGGCCGCCCCTCGAGCTCCGCGCAGATCGCCGTCACCCCGCTCGGGAAGCAGCCGAACACCCGCCGCAGGTCGGCGGCGCCGGGCGCGGTCACCGGAGCACCGCCGTCGTGCAGGCGTCGAGCACCGGGCCCCAGCGGGCGGCGTACTCCGGCACCGCGGGATCGTCGGCCCAGGCGTCGTCGCGCAGGTACAGCCCGGGCGCGGGGCAGGTCGCACCGAGCTCCACGAGCACCGGCTTGAGCAGCAGTTCCGGCGCCATCGCGTGGGCCGGCCCGGCGCCGAGCATCAGCGGCACGGCGACCACGCCGCGCAGGCCGGTGCCGGTGCCGAACTGGTCGAGGAACAGCTTGAGCACCCCGGTGTAGGTCGCCTTGAACGTCGGGCTGGCGACGACGGCGAGCCGGGCCTGCGACACCGCCGCGACCGCCTCGGCGACCGCCGCGTCGCCCCAGCCGAGCAGGCCGGGGCCGAGGCCGATCACGTCGACCTCGGCGTCGGGCGCGGCGCCGGTGAGCGCCTCGGCCACCCGCCGGGCCGCGGACAGGGTGCGCGAGCCGGGCTTCGGGTTTCCGGCCACCACGATCACGGACACGGGGAACCTCCGGGACGGGTCGTGCCCCGGGACGCTCCCGGGGTCTGGTCCTGCGGGTGCGCGGCGGCCGGCACCGGGCCGGCCCCGGTCACGGTGGCCGCGTCGACGACGACGAGCCGGTGCCGGACCGCGAACGCGGCCGCCGCGGCGACGGTCAGCGGCTCCCCGCGGTCGTCGACCGGGACGGTCGCGACGGCGACCTCGCCGCCCCGGGCCAGGCGCAGCAGGGCCAGTGCCGTGCCGGCCGGTCCGGGGACGTCGTCGGCGACGACGGGCATCACGTGCCCGGGCCGGGTGAGATCGGAGCGGGACGCGCCGGGATCGGCCAGCACCCGCAGGGTGCGCGCCCGGTCGACGGCGCTGATCCCGGTGCCGATGCCGGTGGCGGCGTCGACGGTGACGGTCGGGCCGCCGCGCTGCGAGTCCGCGGTCACCGACATCGGCGGCAGCCCGAGCAGCACCGCCCGCCCGGCGGTGAGCGGGGCGGTGAGCAGGCCGGAACCGTGCCGGATCAGCCAGGCGGTGCCCGCGGGACCCGCGGTGGCCGGATCGGCGACGAGCTGGACCGGGACCGGGCCGGCGCATCCGGTGACCAGCACCGGGCGGCCGGCCGCGAACGCCGCGGCGGCGGTGTCGAGCGCGCCGGGCCGCGGGCCGGGGGCGGCGGGTGACGGCGACCGGGACGGTTGCCCCTGCGCCGGCAGGGACGGGGACACGGGTGGTGACACGGACACGGGATCTCCCTCCGTGCGGGCGGGTTCCCCGCACGGTGCCCAGTCCAGCCCGGTGGAATTGCCCGGCCGGGTCCGGCCGGTCAGCGTTACATTGCGCCACCCGCGTCACACGGGTGGCGCCGCGCGCCCGTCGTCAGGGGTTGTCGCCGCGCTTGACCCGCGGCTTCGGCACCCGCATCCGGCGCGGCTGGGTGGCCCGGGAGAAGGCGTACCAGCCGGTGCCGAGCCCGCGGATGTCCTCCTCCGGGAACTTCTCGCGGGCCCTGCGCAGCACCTGGTAGCCGAGCAGCGTGCCCTCGACGACCATCACCGCCAGCATCAGGAACGTGAACAGCGTGACGTACTGTTGGATGACCGGGTTCTGGATCAGCGCGGCGACCAGCACCAGCGCCGCCAGCGGCAGGAACAGCCCGATCACGTGCGGGCGGGAGTCGACGATGTCGCGCACGTAGGCGCGGACCTTGCCGCGGTCGCGGGGGAGCAGCACCCGGTCGTCGCCCGCGTCCATCCGGCGGCGGCGCTCCGCGGCCTTGGCCCGGCGGTCCTCCCTGGACGGGCGGTTGGCCTTGGCCAGCTTCGCGGCCTCGCGCTGGGTGCGCGGCGGGGGCGGGGCCAGCCCGCGGCGCTTGCCCTCGGCATCGCGGCGCTTGGGCGTCGCGCGGCCCTTGCCGGGTGTGGTGTGCGGGCGGGACCGGCCGTCCGTGCCCTCGTCCCCGGCGGCCTCGGCGCCCTCGGCGACCGGGGAGTCGACCGCGGTCTGCCCGGCCTGGTCGGAGCTGTCGGAACGGCGCAGGAACCTCACACCTCTCACAATACGGGCCCGGGCTAGCCTCGCCCGCATGCGGATCGTGGTTGCCCCGGACTCCTTCGGCGGGACGCTGAGTGCGCGCGAGGCGGCGGAGGCGATCGCCGAGGGCTGGCGGAGATCGGTACCGGCGGCGGACCTGCGGCTGGTCCCGCTGGCCGACGGCGGGACCGGTTTCGTCGAGGTGCTGCACACCGCGCTCGGCGGCACCGTGCACGAGCTGGAGGTGACCGGCCCGCTCGGCGACCCGGTCCCGGGTTCCTGGCTGCAGGTCGGCGACACCGGCTACCTGGAGTGCGCCTCGGCGTGCGGGCTGCACCACGTGGCCCGGGCGGACCGGGTGCCCGCGGTCGCCCGGACCGCCACCACCTACGGCGTCGGCGAGCTGCTCGCCGACGCCCGCGACCGCGGCGTCCGGACGGCGGTCGTCGGGCTCGGCGGGTCCGCCACCACCGACGGCGGCGCCGGGATGCTCGCCGCGCTCGGCGCCGCGCCGGTCGACACCGACGGCCTCGCGCTGCCCCCGGGCGGCGCCGCGCTGGCCCTCTGCGACCGCCTCGACGGCCGCCCCGACCTGGGCGGGATGCAGCTCGTCGCGGCCTCCGACGTGGACAACCCGCTGCTCGGCGAGCACGGCGCCGCCGCGGTGTTCGGGCCGCAGAAGGGCGCCGACGCGGCCACCGTCGCCGAGCTGGACGCCGCGCTGGGCGTGTTCGCCGGGGTGCTGGCCGGGACGGCCGGGCGCGACATCCGCGACGACGCCGCGGGCGGTGCCGCCGGCGGGCTCGGTGCGGCGCTGCTCGCGCTCGGCGCACGCGTCGAGTCCGGGGCCGGCCTGGTCCGGCGGCTGGTCGGGCTGGACGCCGAGCTGGACGCCGCCGCCGGGGCGGGCGGCCTGGCCGTCACCGGCGAGGGCAGCTTCGACTGGCAGTCGCTGCGCGGGAAGCTGATCACCGCGGTCGCCCGCGGCGCGGCGGACCGGGGGATCCCGTGCGTGGTGCTGGCCGGCCAGGTCAGCGTCGGGCGCCGGGAGGCCGGTGCGGCAGGCGTCGACGCGGCGCACGGCGTCGCCGACGAGCTCGGGCTGGACGCCTCGATGGCCGACCCGGCCGGGACGCTGGCCGAGCTCGCGTCCCGGGTCGCGCCGCAGTGGAACCGGTGACCGGGCGGGGCACGGTGACGGCCGCCACGTCCGCCGTCGCCGAACGGGGGGTTCGCCACCGGGCTGGAGTCCCACCCGGCGTCGTAGTATTGACCTGAGGAAGAGCACCGCCGGGGAACACGGCGGACCCGCACGTTGTTGGGAGAGCCATGACCGTCGAGAACGCAGTGAACGCCGGAAACGCCGCCACCGCGGAAGAGACCCACGGTGTGGAGCTCACGGAGTCCGCCGCCGTGAAGGCGCGCACCCTGCTCGAGCAGGAGGGGCGCGACGACATGCACCTGCGCATCGCCGTGCAGCCGGGTGGCTGTGCCGGGCTGCGCTACCAGCTCTTCTTCGACGACCGCTCGCTCGACGGCGACCTGTTCCGGGACTTCCAGGGCCTGAAGGTGGGCGTCGACCGGATGAGCGCGCCGTACCTGCAGGGCGCCACGATCGACTTCGTCGACACCATCGAGAAGCAGGGCTTCACCATCGACAACCCGAACGCCGGTGGCTCCTGCGCCTGCGGCGACAGCTTCAACTGAGGTCTGCGTCACCGGCGTACTGCCTGGTGAAAGGCACATCCGGGCCCCGTCAAGATCGCTTCGATCATGACGGGGCCCGGCTGCGTGACGTAGGGTCCCCTGCGTGCCTATTGCCGTGACGGGATCGATCGCCTCCGACAACCTGATGCACTTCCCGGGGAAGTTCTCCGAGCAGATCCTCGCCGAGCAGCTGGACCGGATCTCGGTCAGCTTCCTGGTCGACGACCTGACGGTCCGCCGGGGCGGGGTGGCCGGGAACATCGCCTTCGCGCTGGGTGTGCTGGGCCAGAGCCCGGTGCTCATCGGGGCGGTCGGAGCCGACTTCGCCGAGTACAGGAAGGTGCTGGAGGACCTGGGCGTGGACACGTCCGGCGTCTCCACCCACGACGACGTGCACACCGCGCGGTTCGTCTGCACCACCGACGACGACATGCGCCAGATCGCCTCCTTCTACACCGGCGCGATGGCCAAGTCGAAGGAGATCGAGCTGGCCCCGATCGCCGAGCGGGTCGGCGGGTTCGACCTGGTGCTGATCGGCGCCAGCGACCCGGAGGCGATGGTCCGGCACACCGACGAGTGCCGGGACCGTGGCTATCCGTTCCTCGCCGACCCCTCGCAGCAGCTCGCCCGGATGGAGGGCCCCGAGGTGCGCCGGCTCGTCGAGGGCGCCACCTACCTGGTCACCAACGACTACGAGTTCGAGCTGCTGATGAAGAAGACCGGCTGGACCGCCGAGGACGTCGGCGCGAAGGTCGGCACCCGGATCACCACCTTCGGCGAGAAGGGCGCGGTGATCGTCGAGTCCGGCGGCACCGAGACCTGGATCGACGTCGTCCCGCCGACCGAGCAGGTCGACCCGACCGGGGTCGGCGACGCCTGGCGCGCCGGGTTCCTCACCGCCGTCGCCGGCGGTCTGCCGCTGGAGCGCTCGGCGCAGCTGGGCGCGCTGATCGCGACCTACGTCCTGGAGTCCGACGGCCCGCAGGAGTGGACCTGGGACCGGGACGCGGCGCTGACCCGGCTGCGCGACACGTTCGGCGATCTCGCCGCCGACGAGCTCCGGGCCGTGCTGCCCGCCTGACCGTCCGCTCCCGTGACACCCCGGCCGGCGCCCGCGACCCGCGGACGCCGGCCGGTCCGCTGTCCGGGCCCGGTGCGGTCCGGTGCGGTGTGGCTGCCCGGCCCGGTGCGGTCCGGCGCGGCGTGGCTGCCCGGTGCGGGGACGGCGGCCGGGTGACCGCGGTCGCCGCGCTGCGCCGCGAGTACCTGCGCCTCGGCGTCGGCGAGCTCGCCGCCGCAGCGGTGTTCGCGGCGGTCGCGGTCCCGGTGGCCGGGCGCCTCGCGACCGGCCCGGCGCTGGCGGCCGCGCTCGCCGGGCTGCTCGCGGTGCTGCTGCACGCCGGGACGTACTGGCTGCTCGCCCGCCGGCGGATCCCCGGGGGCCGGATGCGGCCCCGGGAGGCGGCAGCACACCGCGCGGTCCGCGCGACCAGCGCGCTGCTGCTCGTGCTCGGCCTCGCCGGGATCGCGCTGTGGTGGCCGCCGGGCCCGGGGGCGGCGCTGCTGTGCCTGGCGGTGTGGCTGTTCGGCGTCGCCGAGTACGTCAACTACCACCTGGTGCGGCTGGCCCACCCGCCGCACCGGTGGCTCGACGGGATCCGCCGCTGCAGGTCGCCGCGCCTGCGCCGCGACCTGCAGCGGGTCAGATCTTGACCGGGTAGGTGGGCGTCGGGACGTCCGGCACGATCCGGCGCTCGACGAAGATGCCGTGCCAGATCAGGAACACCAGCACCGCCCAGATCCGCCGGGAGTGGTCCACCGGACCCTCCCGGTGCGCGTCCAGCATGCGGTGCACGGCCTGCAGGTCGATCAGGTGCCCGGCACCGGAGTTCTGCAGGATGTCCCGCGCCCAGGCGTACATCTCGTCGCGCAGCCAGTGCCGGATCGGCACCGGGAAGCCCAGCTTCGGCCGGTTCAGCACGTGCGGCGGGATGATCCCCTCGCAGGCCCGGCGCAGCGCGTACTTCGTCGTGCCGTTCGAGCCGTGGGTGATCTTCTGCGACTGCGGCAGCGACGACGCGATGTCGAACACCTCGGGATCGAGGAACGGCACCCGCAGCTCCAGCGAGTGCGCCATCGTCATCTTGTCGGCCTTGACCAGGATGTCGCCGCGCAGCCAGGTGAACAGGTCCACGTGCTGCATCCGGGCGACCGGGTCCCAGTCGTGGCTGGCGAAGTAGTGCGGCGCCGTGACGTCCTGGTGCGACACCCGCGGGTCGTAGCCGCGCAGCACCTCGTGCAGCTGGTCGTCGCGGAAGATCCGCGCGTTGCCGTAGTAGCGCTGCTCCAGGCTCAGCGAGCCGCGGCGCAGCAGGTCCTTGCCGCGCATGCCCTCCGGCATCCGCCGCGACGCCCGGCGCATGATCGGCCGCAGCGTGCCGGGGACCTTCTCGAACGGCGCCAGCGACAGCGGCTCGCGGTAGATCGAGTACCCGCCGAACAGCTCGTCGGCGCCCTCGCCGGACAGCACGACCTTGACGTGCTCGCGGGCCTCCCGCGCGATGAACCACAGCGGGACCAGCGCCGGATCGGCCACCGGGTCGTCGAGGTACCAGATGATGAGCGGCAGCGACTCCATCATCTCGTCCGGCTTGACCGTCCGGACCACGTGCCGGACGCCGATCGCGGCGGCCGACTCCGCGGCCACGTCGACCTCGGAGTAGCCCTCGCGCTCGAACCCGGTGGTGAACGTGATCAGGTTCGGGTTGTGCTCCTTGGCGAGCGCCGCGATCGCGGTCGAGTCGATGCCGCCGGAGAGGAACGCGCCGACGGTCACGTCCGCGCGCATGTGCTTGGCCACCGAGTCGCGCAGCACGTCGGCGATCTCGCCGTGCACGATCGCCTCGGCCTCGGCGCTCGCCGGGGCGTGGCTGGGCAGCGAGATGAACTTCGGCGCGAAGTAGCGCTGGTGCAGCGGCTCCTCGCCGGGGCGGACGGTCACGTGCGTGCCGGACTCCACCCGGGAGATCATCCGGTGCAGCGACATCGGCTCCGGCACGTACTGCAGGGTCAGGTAGTGCTGCAGCGCGGCGGGCTCCAGGTCCAGCCCGATGCCCAGCTCACCGGCCAGCGCGAGCAGCGACTTCTTCTCGCTGGCGAAGGCGGTGCCGGTCGCAGTCGTCGCCAGGAACAGCGGCTTGATGCCGAACGGATCGCGGGCGAGGAACATCTCGCGCTCGACGGCGTCCCAGATGGCGAACGCGAACATCCCGCGCAGCCGCTGCACGGCGTCCGGGCCCCAGTAGTGGAACGCGGCCACGATGACCTCGCCATCGCCCTCGGTGGCGAACGCGGCATCGTAGGTCTCGATCAGCTCCTCACGGAGCTCGAGGTAGTTGTAGATCTCGCCGTTGAAGACGATCGTGTACCGGGTGTCCTCGCCGGGCACCGGCCCCCAGTGCAGGGGCTGGTGTGAGTGGTCGACGTCGATGATGGACAGCCGATTGAACCCCAGCACGAGATCGTGGTCGTTCCACGTCGCGCTCTCGTCGGGGCCGCGATGCCGCGCACAGCGCAGCGCGTCGGCGATCGGCTCGACCCGGTTGGCGGCGTCCGCCCCGGCGGTCAGCAGTCCCAGCAGTCCGCACACGAAAGTCAGTATGACGAGTCATCCGGACGCGTCGTGCGCGCCCCGGGGCGAAGCGGTCTTCTTCCTGCGAGACTGCCTGATTCCGCCCGCCCGGGTGATCCCGCGCAACGACCCCGGAGGACGCGCGGCGGGCGGCCTTCGTCTAGTCTCTACGCGAGGTCGAAGACGGTGCTCCATTCGAGTGCGGCGGAGCCCGTCGCGGCCGTTCCCGTGGTGACGGCAAGGCAGGAAAGAACGTGCTGGCAGTGCGGCTGACGCAGGAGACGACAGGAAGGCGGCGCGCAGTGGCCCGAACGGAAGGCCGCTCCCGGATCGCCCGGGCGGCGAAGGTCGGCCTGCTGGGTGTGCTGGTGGCGCCGGTGCTGTCCGGCTGCTCGGTGGAGGAGGTCATCCGGTTCGGATGGCCGGTCGGGGTCACCCCCGAGGCCGAGGCCATGCGGAACCTCTGGACCTGGTCCGCGATCGCCGCGCTCGTCGTCGGCGTCATCACGTGGGGCGTCATGTTCTGGGCGATGATCTTCCACCGGAAGCGCAAGGACGACGACGGCTCGCTGCCGCGCCAGACGCAGTACAACCTGCCGGTCGAGCTGGTCTTCACCGCCATCCCGACGGTCATCGTCGCGGTGCTGTTCGGCTTCACCATGAACGTGCAGAACTACGTCGTCAAGGACGAGGCCACCGCCGGCGGCCCGGCCGACGTCCGCGTCGACATCGTCGGATTCCAGTGGAACTGGGAGTTCTCCTACCCCGACGAGGTCGGCCCGGACGGGCGGCCGGTGAGCACGCTGGGCACCAGCGACGTCATCCCGATCATGGTGCTGCCGACCGACCGCTCGATCGAGTTCACCCAGCGCTCGCCCGACGTGATCCACTCGTTCTGGGTGCCGGAGTTCCTGTTCAAGCGCGACGTCTTCCCGTTCCCGGAGCGCAACGACCAGGACAACACCTACGTGATCGACAACATCGACACCGAGGGTGCGTTCGTCGGCCGGTGCGCCGAGCTCTGCGGCACCTACCACTCGCAGATGAACTTCGAGGTGCGCGCGCTGCAGCCCGCCCTCTACGACCAGTACATCCAGCTCCGCAAGGAGACGAACCCGGTCACCGGCCGGCCGTACAACGCCGGTGAGGCGCTGCAGGAGCTGAACTGCGGCGAGTGGTGCGCCCCCGAGGCGATCACGACGACGCCGTTCCCGACCGACCGTGGCCAGCTGGCCGCGCAGGCCACGGGCTGAGGGGAGAACGACTCATGAAGATCGAGTCCCGGATCTTCGAGATCTGCACCGGGTTCTTCGTCATCGCCGCGCTGGTGTACATGTTCCTCACCCAGGAGGTCGTGGGCACGACGGCGCTCTGGCTGACCGCCGGCCTGTCGCTGATCATCGGCACCTACTTCCGGTTCGTCTCGCGCCGGCTGGAGGAGCGCCCCGAGGACAACCCGGAGGCCGAGATCTCCGACGGCGCAGGCGACGTCGGCTTCTTCTCCCCGGGCAGCTACTGGCCGCTGGGCATCGCGGCCGCCGCGGCGCTGACCGCTATCGGGCTCGCCTTCTGGTACCCCTGGCTGGTCACCGTCGGCGCGACCCTGGTCCTGATCGCGGTGGGTGGGCTCGTCTTCGAGTACCACCGGGGTGTCGCACACCACTGATCCCGTTCCACCGAACGCCCCGCCCGGCACCCCCTGGCGGGGCGTTCGTCGTTCCGCGGCCCGGCCCGCGGGGCGGCGCGGTCCGGGGCGGCGCGGCCGCCGTTCGCACGGGTTCGTGGCGTTCGCACGGGATCCGATCCCGTGCGAACGTGATGATCCCGTGCGGATGTGGCGATCCCGTGCGGACGTGGGTGTGGCCCCCGCGCGCGCGGTGGTTCGCCGCGCTGGTGGAGTCGCCGCGCGTCGCGGCCCGCGGCGCGGAGGCGCGCCGCTCCTCGACCTGCGTCGCCTCGACCTGCGCCGCCCCGACCTGCGCCGCCCGGCCCCGCCCCGCGCCGCTCCGAGGCCCCGCTCTGCGGGCCCGGCCGGGTCAGGCCCGGGCGGCCTTCCCCAGCGCGTCCCGGGCGATGATCACCTGCTGGATCTGGCTGGTGCCCTCGTAGATCCGGAACAGCCGGGCGTCGCGGAAGAACCGCTCGACGGCGACCCCGCGCATGTACCCCGCACCACCGTGCACCTGGACCGCCCGGTCGGCGACCCGCCCCACCATCTCCGAGCAGAAGTACTTCGCCGTGGCGGGGCCGGAGACCTTGTCGGATCCGTCGTCGAAGCTGCGGGCCGCGTCGAGGACCAGGCCACGGCCGGCCCGGGCGTCGGTCACCGAGTCCGCGACGAGGCCCTGGACCAGCTGGAACCGGGCGATCGGCCGGCCGCCCTGCTCCCGGGTGCGCGCGAACTCGACGGTCTCGTGGACCAGCCGGTCGGCCATCCCGACGCACACCGCGGCGATGTGCAGCCGGCCGTGCGCCAGGCAGCGGGCGGCGGTGAGGAAGCCGCTGTCGATCCCGTCGGTGCCGCCGACGACCGCGTCGAACGGGACCCGGACGTCGTCGAGATGGACGTCGGCGGTCCAGGCCCCGAACTGGCCCATCTTGTGGTCCTTCGGCCCGACCGTCAGGCCCGGGGTGTCGCGCGGCACCAGGAAGGTCGAGATGCCGCGGTTGCCGGGGGCGTCCGGGTCGGTCCGGGCGAACACCATGATCACGTCGGCGACCGGGGCGTTGGTGATGTAGCGCTTCGAGCCGTTGAGCACCCAGGAGCCGCCGTCCCGGACGGCGCGGGTGGTCAGCGACGAGGGGTCGGACCCGGCGTCGGCCTCGGTCAGCCCGAACGACGCGGTCACCTCACCCGAGGCCAGCCGCGGCAGCCACCGCTGCTTCTGCTCGTCGGTGCCGCCCTCCAGCAGGACGTGCCCGGCGATGCCGTTGTTGGTGCCGAACAGCGAGCGCAGCGCGGGTGTCGTCCAGCCGAGCTCGAAGGCCATCCGGACCTCCTCCGACGCGCTTAGCCCCAGGCCGCCGTACTGCTCGGGGATGGTGAACCCGTAGAGCCCCATCTCCTTGCACTGGGCGACGATCCACGCGGGGACCTCGTCCTCGGCATCGATCGTCTCCTCCAGCGGCACCACCTCGGTGCGGATGAAGTCGCGAACCGAGTCCAGCACGTCCTGCAGGTCGGAGGGGTCCACCGGAAGATCCTCGCTCTCACGTCGGCGCCGTCGCGCGCCCAGCTCATCACGTCACACCCGGCATCGCGAGCGCATCGCCGCGCGCCGCCTATTCTCGACGCGCACCACCCGAACCGGAGGGGGCCGCGATGCCCGAGACCACCCGCGCGCCGGGGGACGACCCGGCGGCCGCCGGTGACCCGGTGGCCGGGCCGGAGCGGGTGCCCCCGGGCGGTCCGCTCGATCCGCACCTGGTCCGGGCGGCGGACGGCCGGGGCATCGGCGGGATGCGCGAGCACGTGTTCCGGGACGGTCCGCTGCACCTGCCGCAGGCGATGCACTGGCCGTCCGGCTGGCCCGGCCGGACCCGGCTCGGCGCACAGATGGCGTACCTGCTGGCAGGGCTCCCGCTGGCCGTGGTCAGCGGGCTGGTGGTGATCATCGGGCTGGTGCTCGGCGCCGGGACGTTCGTCATCTGGATCGGGATCCCGATCACCGTCGGCACGCTGGCCGCGGCCCGCGGCTTCGCCGAGCTGGAGCGCCGCGCCACCGAGGCGGCCACCGGGCTGCCGCTGCCACCGCACCACTACCGGCCCAACCGCGGCCGTCGGCTGATGGGCCGGCTGTTCCGCGCGCTGGTCGACCCGCAGAGCTGGCGGGACGTCGCGCACGCGGTCATCGCGCTGCCGGTCCGCGCGGTGACCGCGGCCGTCGCGCTGGTCTGGTCGGTGGTCGGCCTGGGCGGGCTGCTCTACGTGTTCTGGCAGTGGTCGATCCCGCGCGGCAGCGAGGACTGGACCCTGTTCCGGTCGGTGACCGGGGTGCACTCCGGCGTCGGGGACATCGCGCTGAACACCGGCCTCGGCGTGCTGCTGCTGGTCACCCTGCCGACCGTGGTGCGCTGGCTGACCGACGTGCGCGCCCTGCTGGCCCGCGGCCTGCTGACCAACCAGACCGCGGCACTGCGCGCGCGGGCGCAGGCGCTGGCCTCCGGCCGGCGGGCGGCGGTCGCCGCGGAGGCGCAGACGCTGCGCCGGCTGGAGCGGGACATCCACGACGGGCCGCAGCAGCGGCTGGTCCGGCTCGGCATGGATCTCGAGTCGGCGGTGCGGCGGCTCGACGACGATCCCGAACGCGCCCGGCCGCTGCTGCACGAGGCCCTCGAGCAGACCCGCGAGGCGCTGTCCGAGCTGCGCGCGCTGTCCCGCGGCATCGCCCCACCGATCCTCGCCGACCGCGGCCTGGGCCCGGCGCTGGCCGCCGCGGCCGGCCGCTGCCCGGTGCCGGTGGACCTCGACGTCGAGCTGGACCCGGGCGCCCGGTTGCCGGCACTCGTCGAGAACACGGCGTACTTCGTGGTGTCCGAGGCGCTGACCAACATCGCCAAGCACGCCGGTGCCTCCGCGGTCACGGTGACCGTCACCGTCGACGACACGGTCCTGCGGGTGGTGGTCCGCGACGACGGCCGCGGCGGCGCCCACCCGGGCAAGGGGCACGGGCTGGCCGGTCTCGCCGACCGGCTGGAGATCGTCGAGGGCAGCCTGGACGTGCACAGCCCGCCGGGCGGGCCGACGGTGCTCACCGCCGAGGTCCCGGTCGCCGGGCTGGGGGAGGGGTGAGCGCTCCGCGGCGCACCGGCGAGGATGCACGCATGACGATGCGCGTTGTCCTCGCCGAGGACTCGATGCTCCTGCGGGAGGGGCTGGTCCGGCTGCTGGAGGAGGCGGGTGCGACGGTGCTCGCCGCGGTCGGCGACGGGGCCGCGCTGGTCGAGGTGGTGGCCGAGCACCGCCCGGAGGTGGCGGTGGTGGACGTGCGGATGCCGCCGTCGTTCACCGACGAGGGGCTGCGCGCGGCGCTGGAGATCCGCAGGCAGTACCCGGAGATCGGGATCCTGGTGCTCTCCCAGTACGTGGAGGAGTCCTACGCCACCGACCTGCTGGAGGCCGGCGGCGGCGTCGGCTACCTGCTCAAGGACCGGGTGTCCAAGCTCGCCGACCTGTCCGACGCGCTCACCCGGGTCGCCGCCGGCGGCACCGTGCTCGATCCGGAGGTGGTGTCGGCGCTGCTCACCCGGCGCCGCCGCCGCGACCCGCTGGCGGAGCTGTCGCCGCGCGAGCGCGAGGTGCTGGAGCTGATGGCGCAGGGCCGCACCAACACCGCCATCGGACGGCTGATGGTGATCACCCAGGGGGCCGTCGAGAAGCACATCTCGTCGATCTTCACCAAGCTCGGGCTGCCGCCGTCGTCGGACGACCACCGGCGGGTGATGGCGGTGCTGACCTGGCTGGAGGGGTGAGGCGGACCAGCCGGTGAACCGCCCGGTGACGCTCGCCCGGTCGATCAGGCGCTGCAGCTCGGCAGCGTGGGTGGCGACCCGCGCGTGGTAGTTCGGGGTTGCCGGGCCCGGGTCGGGGCCCCAGGCGTTCACCCCCGCCGGCCGGCCGCCGCCGACGACCGGTGCTCCACTGTCGGTCCGCCGGATCCACCCGCCACCCGTAGAAGACGACCGGCCGCGCCGGGGTGGCGCCACCGGTCGTGTCGAGCGGCAGCGTCGGCTGTGCCAACGGCTCGGCGAGGAGCACCGTCCCGGGGTCGGGTGCCGCAGCCACCGGGCCGGACAGCCCGCCGAGGATCGGGTTCCCGTCGGACGCACCGGGCACCTCCCACAGGTCGGCCGCCGGGATCTCCACACCGTCGCGGGTCCGCAGATCGGTCCGAACGGCGATCACCGTCAGGTCGCCGGCTCCCGGTTCATCACACAGTGCGACGCCGTGACGACGACCGACGGCGCGACCAGCGTTCCCACGCAGTGCTTGACCGGAGGGTCGGCGGCGGACGCGAGCGCCACCACCCACGGCGCCCGCTCGGTGCTGACGGCACCGTGCCCCGGCACCGGTGGCGGCTCGGCCCGCGGCCGGTAGTTCCGTGCCACGAACCCGGCGAGCAGCACGAGCACGGCGAGCAGCGGGTAGGGCCATCGTCGGCTCCGCGAGGTCACCGAGCCGTGGTAGCGGACTCAGTGGACCGCGCGCAGGTCCAGGTCGAGTGTGGACGGCCCGTCCGGGGTCACGACGACCGGGATGCCCCAGTCCTGCTGGTAGCGGTGGCAGGCGGCGAACGTGGCGGAGGTGCCGTCCGGCGCGGCGTCGCAGGCCGCGGCGGCGACCGCGACCTGCAGCACCCCGGACCCGACCGCCGGATCGAGCTCGAGGGTCCGGACGAGGCCGGTCGCGGTGCCGGCGCCGGCGCGCAGCAGCCCGGGCGGGTCGGCGGCCACGGTCAGCGACGTCGGGTCGCCGAACCGGTCGTCGAGGTGCTGACCGGCGGGTGGGGTGAACCCGATCCGCAGGCTGACGCCGGCGGCGAGCGGCGTCGGGACCCGGCGCACCCGGTGCGCGTCCCCGGCGACCGGCGACCCGGCGGGAATCGGCAGCCGGACCAGCCGGTGCGCCGCCGACTCGACGACGACCAGGGTGTCGCCGTCGACCAGCAGGTCCGACGGCTCGGCGAGGCCGTCGGCGAGGGTGCTGACGGTGCCGCGGTCCGGATCGAAGCGGCGTACGGCGCCGTTGTAGGTGTCGGCGACGGCGACCGAGCCGTCGGGCAGCACGGTGACGCCGAGCGGGTGCTGCAGCAGCGCCTCGGCGGCCGGCCCGTCCCGGTGCCCGAAGTCGAACAGGCCCAGCCCGACGGCGGTGCCCACCTGCGGCCCGGTGACCGGCTCGGCCGACACCCGGCGCAGCGCCGACACTTCGGAGTCGGCGACCCACAGCGTGCCGTCCGGCCCGGTGGCGAGCCCGCTCGGCTGGGCCAGGACCGCCTCGTCGAACGCGCCGTCGCGCAGGCCCTCGTTGGTGGTGCCGGCGAGCACGGTCGCGGCCCCGGTGCCAGGGTCGACGATCCACAGCTGGTGCGAACCGGCCATCGCGACGACCACCCGGCCGTCGTCCCACAGCGCGAGGTCCCACGGCGACGACAGCTGTGCGGCGCCCGATCCGGGCGGGATCCGCTCGCGCAGCTGCTCGCCGGTCCCGGCGAGCGTGGAGACGGTGCCCGCGGCCAGCGACAGCGACCGGACGGCGTGGTTCACGGTGTCGGCGACCAGCACGGTGTCGCCGTCGGGCAGCACGAGCAGCCCCTGCGGCTCGGCGAACCGCGCGTCCGCGGCCGGTCCGTCGCGCAGCCCGCGGGTCCCTTCGCCGAACCGGCGCCGCTCGGTGACCAGGTCGTCGGCCAGCTCGACGAGCTGGTGGTGCGCGCTGTCGGACACCAGGAACCCGCCGTCCGGGAGCCGGGTCACCTTCCCGGGGAAGCGCAGCGCCGTGGCCGGGGCGGGCGGCGGCAGGTACGGGCCGTCGCCGCGGCGCAGCCGGTCGCCGTGCTCGGCGATCAGCTCCCGGACCAGGGCGGCCAGGCCGGGGCCGTGCCCCTCACCGGCCATCCGGGCGACGACGAACCCCTCCGGATCGACGACGGCCAGCGTCGGCCAGGCGCGGGCGGCGTAGGCGTCCCAGGTGGTCAGCTCCGGATCGTCGAGCACCGGATGGGCCACGCCGTAGCGTTCGACCGCCGCCTCGACGGCCGCCGGATCGGCCTCGTGCAGGAACTTCGGCGAGTGCACGCCGATCACGGTGAGCACGTCGCCGAACTCGTGCTCGACGGCGCGCAGCTCGTCGAGCGCGTGCAGGCAGTTGACGCAGCAGAAGGTCCAGAAGTCCAGCACGACGATCCGGCCGCGGAGCCCGGCCAGGGTCAGCTCCCGGCCGCCGGTGTTCAGCCACCGCCGCCCGCGCAGCTCCGGCGCGCGTACCCGCATCCGCTCGGTCACGATCACGACAACGCCGGTGCGGCGCGCGTGTTCCGCGTCCCGGGGCCGGTGGCATGATCTCGGCGTGCCGGACGACTCGGATGCCGCCCTGCTGTTCGTCGACCGCGGCCTGGTCCGGGCCGAGCAGGGCCCGCCGGACCGGGCGGCGCAGCATCGCGCCGTCGCGCTGGCCGGATGGACCCGACGGCTGCGGTTCGCGGTGCCGGTGGTCGCCGTGGCGGCGGTGCTCGGTGCGTTCCTCGGCACCGGCCCGGCGCTCGCCGGGGCGGCGCTGGTGCTGCTGACGCTGGTGGGGTTGCTGCTGGTGGCGCGGCGGGCGCAGGTCGCGCACGCGGTCGCCGGGCTGCCGGTGCCGATCGAGAACGTCGCCGAGGTCGCGAAGGCGATGCGTGCGGTCGGCGCGATGACCCGGGTGCTCGCCACCGACCGCCGGTGGCGCCGCTCGGACTCGGCGGGGGAGGCGACCGGGGTGCTGCGGACCTGGTCCCGGGGCGCGGACGCGCTGCGCGGAGCCTGGGTGCGCGACGACGTCGTCGGGTGGATCGAGACCGCCCGCGAGCTCGCCGCGACCCGGTCGCGGGCCGAGGCGGTCACCCGGGCCCTGGACCCGCCCGCCGACGAGGAGCGGTCCCCGGAGGGCTGACCCGCCCGGCCGGGCCGGCGAGGAGTCAGACCTCCGCGGCCCGGCGCGCCGTCACCGCGGCCAGCACCGCCACCCCGGCGAACGCCAGCCCGGCCCCCAGCGCCCAGCCGGCGAGCACGTCGGACAGCCAGTGCACGCCCAGGTAGATCCGGGTGATCCCGACCGCCACCACCCACAGCACCGCGAACCCGGCGAGCAGCGCGCGGCCCCGGGCCGCGCACCGCGGCCACAGCACGAGCACCAGCACGGTCCAGGCGGCGGCCGCCATCGCCGCGTGCCCGGACGGCAGCGACTCGTTCGCCACCGCCATCACCTGCAGTTCCTCCGGCGGCCGGGGCCGGTCCAGGACCCGCTTGAGCGCGGTGAACACGACGCTGGTCAGCAGCGGGACGAGCGCCACGCACAGCCCCTCGGCCCGGAACCCCCGCCAGGCCAGCGCGCCGCCCACCACCAGCGCGAGGCCCGCGCTCGCGGCGGTGTTGCCGATCTCGGTCACGACCAGCGCGGTCGCGGTCGCCGCCGGCCGCCGCTCGTCGGCCAGCCCGACCGCGGTGCCGACGTCCCGGCCGGCCAGCGCGCCGGAGCTCACGACGGCCATCAGCGCCACCGCCGCCGCGAGCAGGACCAGCGCGACGATCGCGAGCCGGCGGACGTCGCGGGCCGGGGCGGCCGGGCTCACCGCCCGCGCCACGCCCGGTACTGGCCGATCAGCGCGGCGGTGGACGGGTCCAGGCCGGCCTCCTGCGCCGACGGCGGCTCGGCCGCGGACAGCGCGGGCCCGAACTGCCTGGCCATCACCTTCCCGAGTTCCACACCCCACTGGTCGAAGGAGTCGATGCCCCAGATCGTGCCCTCGACGAACGTGACGTGCTCGTAGAACGCGATCAGCTGGCCGAGCACGGCCGGGGTCAGCTTCTCGGCGAGGATCGTCGAGGTCGGCCGGTTGCCGGGCATCACCTTGTGCGGCACCACGTCGGCCGGGGTGCCCTCGGCGGCGATCTCCGCGGCGGTCCTGCCGAACGCCAGCGCCGCGGTCTGCGCGAACAGGTTCGCCATGAACAGGTCGTGCATGTCCCCGGAGCCGCTGTCCCCCGGGTCGCTGTCCTCGCCGGGGAGCGCGTGGTGCGGCTGCGCGAAGCCGATGAAGTCGGCGGGCACGATCCGGGTGCCCTGGTGCAGCAGCTGGTAGAACGCGTGCTGGCCGTTGGTGCCGGGCTCGCCCCAGAAGATCTCGCCGGTGACGGTGCTGACCGGGGTGCCGTCGCCGCGGACGGACTTGCCGTTGGACTCCATCGTCAGCTGCTGCAGGTAGGCGGGCAGCCGGTGCAGGTACTGGCTGTAGGGGAGCACCGCGCGGGTCTCGGCGCCGAAGAAGTTCGTGTACCAGATGCCGAGCATCCCGGCGATGACCGGCAGGTTCTCCTCCGGCGGGGTGGTCCGGAAGTGCACGTCCATGGCGTGCATCCCGGCCAGGAACCCGGCGAAGTGCTCCTTGCCGATGGCGCACATCAGGGACAGCCCGATCGCGGAGTCCAGCGAGTACCGGCCACCGACCCAGTCCCAGAAGCCGAACATGTTGTCGGTGGAGATGCCGAACCCGGCGACCTTCTCGGCGTTGGTGGACACCGCGACGAAGTGCTGGGCGATCGCCTTCCCGTCGTCGGTGCCGAGCCCGTCGAGCAGCCAGGACCGGGCGTTGCGCGCGTTGGTCAGCGTCTCCTGGGTGGTGAACGTCTTGGACGACACCACGAACAGCGTGGTCGCCGGGTCCAGCCCGGTCAGCGCCTCGGTCAGGTCGGTCGGGTCGATGTTGGACACGAAGCGGCACTCGAGGTCGCGCCGGGCGTAGTCGCGCAGCGCCTCGTAGGCCATCACCGGGCCGAGATCGGAGCCGCCGATGCCGATGTTGACGACGGTGCGGATCGGCTTGCCGGTGAACCCGGTCCATGCGCCGGACCGGACCGCGTCGGTGAACTCGCCCATCCGGTCGAGCACCGCGTGCACGTCGGCGACGACGTCCTGGCCGTCGACGACCAGCGTCGCGTCCCGGGGGAGCCGCAGGGCGGTGTGCAGCACGGCGCGGTTCTCCGAGGTGTTGACCCGCTCGCCGGTGAACATCGCCTCGGTGCGCTCGCGGAGCCCGGCGGCCCGGGCGAGCGCACCCAGCAGCCGGACCGTCTCCCGGGTGATCCGGTGCTTGGAGTAGTCGAGGAGCAGGTCGGCGCCGCGTGCGGTCAGCGCGGCGGCCCGGCCCGGGTCGTCGGCGAACAACGCCCGCAGGTGGCGGGGCTCGACCTCCGCCGCGTGCTCGGTCAGCGCGGTCCACTCCGGAGTGGCGGTGATGTCGATGCTCGTGTCGGACACGGGTCCATCATTCCGCAGCGCGGATCGGGCAGCGCGCCGACACGAGCGCGAGCCGCGGTATCGGACGGTGCCGAAGGACGGTGCTGTCGGACGGTGCTGTCGGACGGGGGTACCGGCGACGGTCCGCACAGGTCCGGTCGCGCTGGGCCGCCCGGGGGTACCGCCCGTCGCGGACGGCGCCGTCCGCGACGGGCGGTACCGCACGGGCGACCGGCTGCCGGGTGCCGGAAACGGTCCGTGATGCCGTCCCAAGTTACCCGTGAGTACTGGGGCAGACGGGTGACCGGCCGCCGACACTGTGCACGTTCCGTGCCTGTGACCAGCGGCGATGCGGAACCGCCCGGGCCGCTCGGCGGCGTCCGGACCGGTCGTGGCGCCGAATCGCCCGGTCGTGGCGGGCGCCGCACGACGAGGTGTGAGTGCAACGACACTCGTCGCGCGATGCGGTCGGCTCGTCGCGCAGAGTCGCTGGACCGGGTGGCGCAAGGCGGTTGATCTCCTAGGCTCTTGTGCATTCAGTGATCACCGTGTCACCCGACGTGATCATGTCCGCACCCTGGAGGCACCGTGTACCGCTCCCTGACCGGCACCCCGCGCGACGTCGTCCTGCTCGTCGGCCGTGTCCTGCTCGCCTACATCCTGGTGATGCACGCCTGGATGAAGGTCGACGCCGGCCTGTTCGACACGGCAGCGGTGTTCAGCAAGTTCGGCATCCCACTGGCCATCGCGGCGGCCTCGTTCACGATCGTCGTCGAGCTGGTGCTGTCCGCCTCGCTGCTGCTCGGCCTGCGGATGGTCGTGCCGTCGGCGCTGATGGTGTTCGTGATGGCGGGCGCGATCTACTTCGTGCACGGCCAGCACGGCCTGTTCATGGCCGACAACGGCTGGGCGCTGGTCGGCGTGATCATCTGCGGGCTGCTCGCCTTCATGGTCTCCGGCCCGGGCCGGTTCAGCGCGGACGAGCTGCTCGCGAAGCACGCCGAGCGCCGGATCGAGCAGACCCAGGCCATCCCGCGGCAGACCGTCTCGGTCTGAGCACACCGGACCTCCCGGCCCGTCCGCGCACCCCGACGCCGGACGGGCCGGTGAACCACCACCCGCCCGCACCCCGACGCCACGGGGTGCGGGCGGTCGCGCATCTGGATCGCGACCGCCCGGCGCGCCGCACTACCCTCGCGCCGTGTCCTCCCCACCGGCCCCGCCCGAGCGGGGCCTGCGTCATGTCACGGCGATCCGCTACGTGCTCCCGCTGCGCGAGGGCGGATCGCTGCCCGGCCTGATGGAGGCCGACGATCTCGGCAGCTACGCGGTCAAGTTCACCGGCGCGGGCCAGGGCCGGGCGGTGCTGGTCAACGAGATCGTCGCGGGGGAGCTGGCCCGCGCGCTCGGCCTGCCGGTCCCGGAGATCGCCACGATCACCGTCGACGGCGGCCTCGGCCGCTCCGAGCCGGACCAGGAGGTCCAGGAGCTGCTCCGGCGCTCCGCCGGGCTGAACCTGGCGATCGACTTCCTGCCCGGGGCGCTCGACCTGGACCCGCTGGCGTTCGACGTCGGCCCCGGGTTCGCCGGGCGGGTGCTGTGGTTCGACGCGCTGGTCGGCAACGTCGACCGGTCCTGGCGGAACTCGAACATGCTGCTGTGGCACCGCAGCCCGTACCTGATCGACCACGGCGCGACGCTGACCTTCGCCCACGACTGGGGCTCGGTGGCCCGGTTCCCGGCCCGGCCGTTCGACGCGGGCGACCACGTGCTGCTCGGCGCGCACCCGGACCTGGCCGCCGCCGACACCGCACTCGCCCCGCTGGTCACCGCCGAGCTGCTCGACGGCGTGCTGGCGCTGGTGCCCGACGAGTGGCTGGACGGCACCGACGGGTTCGGCTCGCCGGACGCGGTCCGGGCCGGCTACCGCGGCGCCCTGCTCGACCGGGTCGCGCAGCGCTCCGCCTGGCTGCCGGGGGTGGCCGGGACGGTCGCGGCCGGCCGGCCGCGACCGGTGCAGCGGGAGCCCCGGCACCCGTCGTGGCTGCGGATCGGCGGGGCCGGCCGGTGAGCGGTCCGGTCGGCTACGAGTACGCGCTGCTGCGGGTGGTCCCGCGGATCGAGCGCGGCGAGACGATGAACGCCGGGGTACTGCTGTACTGCCGCCCGCACGACGCCCTGGTGGTCCGGGTCGAGCTGGACCGGGCCCGGCTCGCCGCGCTGGACCCGCACTGCGACGCCGACGCCGCCGACGACCTGCTCGCGACGATCGCGGCGGTCGCCTCGGTCCCGGAGCCGCCGCGCTCGGACCGGCACGCCACCGGCGCGCTCGCCGCCCGCGGCCCGGGTGCGGGGGAGGACATCGGGCGCCGGTTCCGCAGGCTGACGACGGCGCGCAGCACCATCGTCGCCCCCGGCCCGGTGCACGCCGGCCTCACCACGGATCCGGCCGCGGAGGCCGACCGGCTGCTCGACCGGCTGGTCCGCCCGCCGGGCCCGCCGCGCGGCTGACCCGGCCGTCCTCGCCGAGATGCAGCTCAGCGGGCCGCGCAGCGCTGGCCGGCCCGCTGAGCTGCATCTCGGCGGAGTGGGGCCACGATCGGTGCGAGTCCCGCGGGTTGCCGGTACGGCTGGTTCCACGTTGCCGGGTCGCGGCGTAACGTGCCGGGCACGCCGGGTGATCACGCGTGCTCCGCACGGATGCGTCACACTCCTCGTGCGATCCACCCGCCCGATCCACAGACCAGCGCGACACCCGGGGGAGACGACGATGTCCGAGGACGACCGGACCCGTGAGATGAGCCGGGATCCCCACCCCCCGCGCCGGCCGGCCGTGCAGGCGGGCCGGCTGTGGGCCGGCGGCGTCGCGACCGCGGTGATCGCCGCGCTGATCGCGATGGTCGGGTTCCTGATCGTGCGGGTGCTGCTGCAGATCCCGTACCTGGCGCCGATCGAGGGCGACATCATCGGCGGCTGGGACGGCGCCGTCCAGCTCGCGATCGCCGCCGCGCTGGCCGCGCTGGCGGCGACCGGGCTCGCCCAGCTGCTGCTGGTCGCGGTGCCCAGCCCGATGGCGTACTTCGGCTGGATCGCGGGCCTGCTCACCGCGGTGGCCACGGTCTACCCCCTGGCGTTCTCCACCGAGCCGCTCACCGTCCGGATCGCCACCGGCGTCATCCACCTGGTGATCGGCATGGCGATCATCAGCCTGGTCACGACGACCGTGACCAGCGCGTCCACCCGGATCTGAGCCGGCTCAGGCGACCGGCTCCTGCACGTCGCTGCGGGCCTCGCCGAGCCGGACCGGCAGGCTGCGGTAGCCGCGCAGCACCCGGGTCCCGCGCAGCTCCGCCGGCCCGTCGGAGCGCAGGTCCGGATAGCGGTCGAACAGGGCCCGCAGGCCGACCTCGCCCTCCATCTTGGCCAGCGCGGCGCCCAGGCAGTAGTGGATGCCCTGGCTGAACGCGACGTGCCGGTCGGCGTTCTCCCGGCCGACGTCGAACCGCCCGGGATCGGTGAACACCGCCGGATCCCGGTTGGCCCCGCCGAGCTGGGTCAGCACCAGCGCACCCCGCTTGACCGGGAAGCCGCACACCTCGGTGTCCCGGGCGGCGACCCGGCCGGTGCGCTGCACCGGGGAGTCGAAGCGCAGGATCTCGTCGACGGCGTTCGGCCAGAGCGACGGATCGGCGCGCAGCCGCTCCAGCTGGTCGGGATGGGCCAGCAGCAGCCGGGTGCCGTTGCCGATCAGGTTGACGGTGGTCTCGAACCCGGCGGCGAGCAGCAGCAGCGCCAGCGACACCAGCTCGTCGTGGGTGAGCCGGCCCTCCTCCTCGTCGTAGGCCTGGACCAGCGAGGACAGGATGCTGTCGTTCGGGTTGCGGCGCAGGTCCTCGAAGTGGCCGGCCATCCAGTCGGCCAGCGCGTCGATGTCCCGCTCCGAGCGCCGGAACATCGGGTAGGTGAGGCCCATGTCGAGCGAGTAGGCGCCGCCCTCGCCCCAGCGCAGGAAGTCCTCGCGCATGGACAGCGGCGCACCGAGCATCTCGGCGATCACGGTGGCCGGCAGCAGCGAGGCGTACTGCGCCACGACATCGGCCCGCCGGTGCGTGCCGGAGCGGGCCCGGCCGGACTCCATGTCGTCGAGCAGCCCGGCCGCGACCTCCTCGGTGCGGCCGCGCAGCCGGGTGATCGCCTTGGCGCTGAACGAGCGGGTGACCAGCTTGCGGATCCGATTGTGGTCCGGCGGGTCGATCGCGAGCAGCGACGGCGGCTCGGCCGGTCCCAGCGGCCAGCTCCCACCGGCCCGCAGCGCCGCCTTGAGCAGCCCGGGTGCGTTCTCCGGCATCCGCAGGCCGACGCAGAAGTCGGGGCTGCGCAGCACCTCGGTGGTGATCTCGTGGTCGACGGTGGTCCAGCTCAGCGCCGAGCGCACCAGGCGGCCCTGCGACCGCAGGGCCTCGTAGTGCGGGTACGGGTCGCGCACCGCGTCCGGCTCGATGATCATCCGGGCGCCCAGGTCACCCCTGGCGGCCTGCCGGGACACCTCCCGTCGCACCGCCCCGTGCCGCAGCACCCACCGGACCCAGCGCCGCGCCCCGCGTGATCCCGCCATGCCGACCTCCCGCGTCGTGTCCTCGTCGTCGATCTCGGGACCGACGCTACCGGCAGTAAGCTACTCGCGGTAAGGAACTTTTCCGCCGGCCCGGTCCGATCCGGGCCGGCCCGGCGGGTACTACTGGTGAGGTGTCCGCCCCGGATGGCCCGCGCCTGCTCGCGGTGAGCGACCTGCACGTCCGTCACGCCGAGAACCGGACGATCGCCGACACGCTCGCCCCGGCGCACCCGGACGACTGGCTGATCGTCGCGGGCGACGTCGACGAGCGCATCGAGGGCGTCGCCGGCACCCTGGCCGCGCTGCGCGAGCGGTTCGCCACGGTGCTCTGGACGCCCGGCAACCACGAGCTCTGGACCCGGGCCAGGAACGCCCGCGCCGAGGAGGTCGAGCAGCTCGCCGGCGTCGCCCGCTACGACGAGCTGGTCCGCCGCTGCCGCGAGATCGGTGTGCACACCCCGGAGGACGCGTACCCGGTGTGGGACGGGCCGGGCGGGCCGGCCGTCGTCGCACCGCTGTTCGTGCCCTACGACTACTCGTTCCTACCGGCCGGCACGTCCACCTCGGCCGAGGGGCTGGCCGCCGCGTACGCGGCCGGGGTGGTGTGCACCGACGAGCACCTGATGTACCCGGACCCGTACCCGACCCGGGAGGCGTGGAGCGTCGCCCGGGTGGCGACCACGACGGCCCGGCTCGACGGGCTCGACGAGGACCTCCCGACCGTGCTGGTCAACCACTGGCCGCTGGTCCGCGAGCCCTGCAACGTGCTGCACCATCCCGAGTTCGCGCTGTGGTGCGGCACCACGGCGACCGCCGACTGGCACCGGCGCTACCGGGCGAAGGCCGTCGTGCACGGGCACCTGCACATCCCGCGGACGGTGACCGTCGACGGCGTCCCGTTCGTCGAGGTCTCGCTCGGCTACCCGCGCGAGTGGCGGCGCCACTCCGAGCGGGTCGGCGGCCACTTCCCGGACCTGTTGCCGCGCATCGTGTTACCTTCGTCATAATAAGGTAAGGCTTACCTCATCTACGCTCGGGTCGTCGACCCCGAGGAGAACGATGAACGCGCTGCGCGTCGCGGTGGTGGGTGCCGGCCCGGCCGGGATCTACGCCGCCGACACCCTGATCAAGTCCGACGCCGAGGTGGCGGTGGACCTGTTCGAAAAGCTCCCCGCGCCGTTCGGCCTGGTGCGCTACGGCGTCGCCCCGGACCATCCGCGGATCAAGCAGATCGTCAACGCCCTGCACCGGGTGCTGGACAACCCGGCCGTGCGGCTGTTCGGCAACGTCCACTACGGCACCGATCTCACCCTGGACGACCTGCGCGAGCACTACGACGCGGTGATCGTCGCGACCGGCTGCGAGCGCGACCGCGACCTGGACGTCCCCGGCATCGACCTGCTCGGCAGCCACGGCGCCGCCGAGTTCGTCCGGTGGTACGACGGCCATCCCGACGTCGGTCGCGAGTGGACCCTCGACGCGTCGTCGGTCGCCGTGATCGGCGCCGGGAACGTCGCGCTCGACGTCGCCCGGGTGCTCGCCAAGTCCGCCGAGGACATGCTCTCCACCGAGATCCCGGACTCGGTGCACGCCGGTCTCGCCGTCAATCCGGCGACCGACGTGCACGTGTTCGCCCGGCGCGGTCTCGCGCAGGCCAAGTTCAGCCCGATGGAGCTGCGCGAGCTCGATCACGTGCCCGGCCTGGAGGTGGTCGTCGATCCGGAGGACGTCGAGTTCGACGACGGCTCGATGGCCGACATCCGCGCCACCAAGCACGTCCAGATGGTGGTGAAGGTCCTGCAGGACTGGGCGATCCGCGACCGCCGCGGCGATCCGCGCCGGGTGCACCTGCACTTCTTCGCGCGGCCGGACCGGGTGCTCGGCACCGACCGGGTGACCGGTCTGCGGGTCGAGCGCACCGAGTACACCGGCGACGGATCCGTGCGCGGGACCGGGGTGTACACCGAGTACCCGGTCGGTGCGGTCTACCGGGCCGTGGGCTACACCGGGTCCGAGCTCGCCGGGCTGCCGTTCGACGCCGCGCGCGGCGTCGTCCCGCACGAGGCCGGCCGGGTGGCCGGCCATCCGGGCGTCTACGCCGTCGGCTGGATCAAGCGCGGCCCGGTCGGGCTGATCGGGCACACCAAGGGCTGCGCCTCGGAGACCGTCGGCAGCCTGCTGGCCGACGCCGACGGCCTGCCCCGCGCCGCGCAGCGCGATCCGGAGGCGGTCGACGCGCTGCTGGCCGGGCGCGGCGTCCCGTTCACCACCTGGGACGGCTGGCTCACCCTGGACAAGCACGAGCGCGGTCTGGGCGAGGCCCGGGGCCGCGAGCGGATCAAGGTCATCCCGCGCGAGGAGATGACGGAGATCAGCCGGGCCGGCTGATCCCGGGCAGGACCACCCGGTGCGAGACCGGGCTCAGGGACGGGCGGTCGCGGAACCCCGCGGCCGCCCGTCCGGCCGTGCTCAGCGCTTGCGCTCACCGAACCGGCGGCGGAACTTCTCGACCTGCCCGGCGGCGTCGAGCACCCGGGTGTTGCCCGTCCAGAACGGGTGCGACGCCGCGGTGATGTCGACCCTGACCAGCGGGTAGGAGTTGCCGTCGGACCACTCGACGGTCTCCCGGGACGTCTCGGTGGACCGGGTCAGGAACCGGTCGCCGGTCGACATGTCCTGGTAGACGACCGGACCGTACGAGGGGTGGATGCCGGGCTTCACGGGGTTCCTCCTGCGTCGACGACTGCTACCGTGAACTCTAAACGACAATGGTTCCGGTTTGCAGGAGGTGTCCATGGACGGCTTCACGGTGGTCCGGTGCGGGTCCTGTGCGCACATGCCCTCCGGCTTCGACGACGACGGCGATTCCGGTCCCGGTCCCGGCCCCGGTGTCGGCGGGTGCGGTGGTGTCGGCGGCGGCGTCGTCGCGGCGCTGCCGGGGATCGACGAGGTGTTGTTCGAGGGCCTGCGCGCGGTGGTGCGGGACAGCCCGCACGGCATGCTCGTCACCGCCGGCTGCCGGCTCGGCCCCGCCGTCTGCGCCGGCCGCCGGCCGGGCCTGATGCTGCTCGTGCAGGGCTGCGTGCCGGACCGGAGCCGCGCGACGTCGCCGGTGGTCGCGGTCGGCCCGGTCCGCAGCACCCTCGACGTGCGGGTGGTGACCGGCTGGCTGCAGGGCGGCGGGGCGCCCGACCCGATGGCGCTGCCCGCCCGGCTGCGCTGCGCGATCAGCCCCGCCCCGGCCGGGCGGTAGCCGGACCAGCGGGCGCCCGTCGCCCCGGCCGGAGCGTCGCGCGGGGCGGCTCCGCCACCCGTGGTCGCACCCGGGTCGCCGCCCGGGTCGCCGCCCGGGGTCGCCGCCGCCCAGGCTGCCGCCCGTGGTCGCCGGCCGTGGTTGCCGCCCGTGGTCGCCGCCCCGGGTCCCCGCCCGTGGTCGCCGGCCGGGTCGCCGCCCAGGCTGCCGCCCGGGGCGTCGGCGGAGGGCGCCGATGCCGGATCAGCCGGTCCGGTACCCCGCCGCCTCCACCGCCCACTCGGTCCCGATCCGGCCGGTCGCGGCCGCCAGCTCGGCACCGAGCTCGGCGACCCGGTCCCGCCGGAACCGGACGGTCGGCATCGCGATCGCGACGGCGGCCGGGACCGCGCCGGGCGGACCGTCCACCGCCCGACCGATCGCGGTCACCCCGGACTCGGTCGCCTGCTCGTTCAGCGCGTAGCCGCGGCGCCGGCACCGGCGCAGCTCCCGCAGCAGCGCCTCGACGTCGACCGGGCCTGCCTCGGCCGCGTCCGGGCCGGCCAGCCGGGCCCGGACCTCGTCGTCGGGCAGGGTGGCGAGCGCGGCCTTCCCGCCGGACGCCAGATGCGCCGGGAGCACCCGGCCGGCCCGGTCGCCGACCCGCAGCACCTGGGTGCACTCCACGGTCGCGACGAACCGGGTCCGCTGCCCGACCGTCACGGTGACGCTGGTGGTCTCGCCGGTCCGCGCGGTCAGCTCGCGCAGGTGCGGCTCCGCGATACGGCGCAGGTCGGCGACCGGCTCGGGCGCCGACGGATGCCGCAGCGCGGGCCCGGCGAGGTAGCGGCGGTCGTCGTCCTGCTCGGCGAAGTCGCGGTAGACCAGCATCGCGAGCAGCCGGTGTGCGGTGGAGCGGGCCACGCCGAGATGCTCGGCGGCCTCCATGACGCGCAGCGGTCCCTCCTGCTTGAGCAGGGTCGCGAGGCGCAGGGCGTGGTCCACCGAGTCGATGCCGTACGCGGGCCGATTCTTCATGTCAGAATCTTATCGCCCGTCTTGCAGAATCCCCATACCGTCCGGGGCATGACAGTGACGTCTCGGCACGGGGCGGCGGCCACGGTGACGCTGCTCTGCTGGCTTCTGATCGTCTTCGACGGTTACGACCTGATCGTCTACGGCACCGTGCTGCCCGCGCTCCTGGAGGAGCCGGGCTGGGGGCTCGATCCCGGCAGCGCCGGGCTGATCGGCAGCCTCGCGTTCGTCGGCATGCTCGTCGGCGCGCTGCTGGCCGGTTTCCTCACCGACCGGCTCGGCCGCCGGCGCACCATCCTGGCCTGCACCGTGGTGTTCTCGGTGTGCACCGCGATCTGCGGCCTGGCGCCGGGCCCGGTCGTGTTCGGGCTGTTCCGGCTGCTGGCCGGGCTCGGGCTGGGCGGGCTGGTGCCCGCCGCGAGCGCGCTGGGCGCCGAGTTCGTCCCCGCCCGCTACCGGCCGGTGGTGGCGACCCTGATGATGTCCGGGATCCCGATCGGCGGATCGATCGCGGCGCTGGTCGGGATCGGCGTGCTGCCGGCCGCCGGCTGGCGGCCGATGTTCGGGATCGCGCTGCTCGCGCTCGTGCTCGTCGTCCCGGTGTGCCTGTTCCGGCTGCCCGAGTCGCCCGCCTGGCTGCGCGGGCGGGGCCGGATCACCGAGGCCGAGATCGTCGAGGCCCGGTACGGCGTGCCACCCGAGCCCGCCATCGCCACCCCGGCGGCGGCCGGCCCCGGTGAGCTGTTCCGTGGCCCCTACCTGCGCCCGACCGTGCTGTTCGCGGTGGCCACCGCGGCCACCCTGTTCACCTGGTACGGGCTGGGCACCTGGCTGCCGCAGCTGATGCGGACCGCCGGGTTCGAGCTCGGGCCGGCGCTGGGCTTCCTGCTCGCGCTCAATCTCGGCGCGGTCGCCGGCTCGGTGCTCGCCGCCGCGGTCGCGGTGCGGTTCGGCGCGGCCGGGACCGGCGTCGCCGCCTGCCTGCTCGCCTCGGCCGGGCTGCTGGTGCTGCTCACCGGCCCGGGGGTGGCCGGGTCCTACCTGGCGCTGGTGCTCGCCGGGATCGGCACGCACGGCACCCAGTGCCTGATCATCGCGATGGTCGCCGGCCGCTACCCCGCCGCGATGCGCGGCACCGCGCTCGGTGTCGCGCTCGGCGTCGGCCGGATCGGCGCGGTCGCCGCGCCGCAGGTCGGCGGCCTGCTGCTGGCCGCAGGGCTGGGCGTGAACGCCAACTTCCTGATCTTCGCCCTGGCCGCGGCGGCGGCCGGGGCCGTCCTCCTGATGATCCGCCGTCCGGTGGGCGAGCCCCGCCCGGAAGGAGTCCCCGCATGACCGTCCACGCCTCGCCGGTGTCCCTGCGCGCCACCGGCGGACCCGGTCAGCCCGAACCGGGCCCCGCGCTCTCCGAGCTCTACCGGGGCTTCGAGCGGCAGTCGCTGGTCCCGCTCTGGACCGAGATCGGCGACCTGATGCCGCCGTCGCCGCGGCCGCGGGCGGTGCCGCACCGGTGGTGCTGGTCGGAGCTGCTGGGTCTGGCGCAGCGTTCCGGCGATCTGGTGCCGGTCGGCCGGGGCGGCGAGCGCCGTGCGATCGCGCTCGCCAATCCGGGGCTGGGCGGGGCGCCGTTCGCGACGCCGACGCTGTGGGCGGCGATCCAGTACCTGAACCCGCGCGAGGACGCCCCGGTGCACCGGCACGCGCAGAACGCGTTCCGGTTCGTCGTCGAGGGCGAGGGTGTCTGGACCGTCGTCGACGACGACCCGGTCGCGATGCGCCGTGGCGACTTCCTGCTGACCCCCGGCTGGCGCTTCCACGGCCACCACAACCGGTCGGACGCGCCGATGGCCTGGCTGGACGGGCTGGACATCCCGTTCGCCCACCACATGGGCTCCGGGTTCTTCGAGGACGGCCCCGAGGAGGTGCCGGACCGGTCGGCGCCGGCCCGCTCCCGCTCGGAGCGGCTGTGGTCCCATCCCGGCCTGCGGCCGGTCGGCGTCACCGGGGAGACCCGGTGCTCGCCGATCGCGGCCTACCGCTGGGAGCACACCGACGCCGCGCTGCGCGAGCAGCTGGCGCTGGCCGACGAGGGCCGCCCCGGCGTGCTGGAGGCAGGCCACGCCGCGGTGCGCTTCAGCAACCCGGTCACCGGCGGCGACGTGCTCCCCACCATCCGCGCCGAGATGCACCGGCTGCGGGCCGGCACCCGGACGGCGACCCGCTGCGAGGTCGGCTCGTCGGTCTGGCAGGTGTTCGACGGCGAGGGCACGGTGCGGGTCGGCGACCGGGAGTGGGCGGTGCACCGCGGCGACCTGGTCACGGTCCCGTCCTGGGTGCCGCTGACGGTGACCGCGGTGACCGGACTGGACCTGTTCCGGTTCTCCGACGCGCCGATCCTCGAACGCCTGCACCTCGACCGGGTCGAGCTCGGCAACCCCTGAGAACCCACCAGAGAAGGAAGAGGAACATCCCATGCGACTGACCACCCTGCGGACCGCCGCCGGAACCCGGGCGGCCCGGATCGACGGCGACACCGCCGTCGAGATCGGCGCCCCCGACCTCGGCGCGCTGCTCGCCGACCCGATGTGGGAGGCGCGCGCCGCCTCGGCCGACGGGCCGCGGCACGACCTGGCCGGCGCCGACCTGGCCCCGGCCGTCCCGCACCCGGGCAAGATCTTCTGCGTCGGGCTGAACTACCGCTCGCACATCCTGGAGATGGGCCGGGAGCTGCCCGAGTACCCGACGCTGTTCGCGAAGTTCCCGGAGGCGCTGATCGGCCCGGACGACGTGATCGAGCTGGACGCCGCCTCGTCGGCCGTCGACTGGGAGGCCGAGCTGGCCGTCGTCGTCGGCCGCCGGGTGCGCCGGGCGTCGGAGGCCGAAGCGGCCTCGGCCGTCGCCGGGTTCGCCGTGCTCAACGACGTGACCATGCGGGACTGGCAGTACCGCTCGGTGCAGTGGCTGCAGGGCAAGACGTTCGAGGCGACCACCCCGCTCGGCCCGCAGCTGGTCACCCCGGACGAGCTGCCCGGCGGCGTCCGCCCGGCGCTCGACCTGAGCTGCACCGTGGACGGCGAGACCGTGCAGCGGGCCGACACCTCGGACCTGGTGTTCGACCCGGTCGCGCTGATCTCCTACATCTCCTCGATCGTCACCCTGAACCCGGGCGACGTGATCGCGACCGGCACCCCGGGCGGCGTCGGGCACGCCCGCGAGCCGCGCCGCTACCTGACCGGCGGCGCTGTCCTGGGCACCGCGATCTGCGGGCTCGGCGCGCAGCGCAACGCGGTCGCCGCGGCCGCACCGGTGCCGGCGTGACGGCGGCGACCGCGTCCGCCGACCGCACCTGGGCCGACGAGGGGACCCGGCTGCTGCTCGGCGCCCTCGACACCCTCGACGACGCCGCGCTGGACCGGCCGTGCGCGCTGCCCGGCTGGAGCCGGCGGCACCTGCTGGCCCACGTCGCGTCGAACGCCGAGGCGCTCGGCCGGCTGCTGGACTGGGCGCGCACCGGGGTGGAGAACCCGATGTACGCCTCCCCGGAGCAGCGGGCCGCCGAGATCGAGTCCGGTGCGCTGCGCGCCGACCTGCCCGACCGGGTCCGGGACACCGCCGAGCGGCTGTCCGCGGCGATGGACACGATGCCGGCGGACGCCTGGTCGGAGCCGGTGGTGACCGCCCAGGGCCGCACGGTCCGGGCGGCCGAGACGATCTGGCTGCGCGCCCGGGAGACCTGCATCCACGCCGTCGATCTCGACGCGGGGGTCCGGTTCGCCGACCTCCCCGGGGACTTCCTGGTCGCGCTGATCGAGGACGTGGTGGCCTGGCGGTCGACGCGCAGCGGGCCGCCGGCGGTGCTGCGCACCCCGCGCACGCTGCACGAGCTGCCGGGGAAGGGGGAGCGGCACAAGGTGGAGCTGCCGGTGCCGCTGGCCGCGGCCTGGCTGGTCGGCCGCGCGCCGCACTGCCCGGACCTGCCGGAGCTGCCCCGGTGGCTGTGACGGCGTCGCACCACACCGGGCCGGCGGCGCGTCACGCCGGGCCGGTCCCGGGTCGGCCGGGCCGGCGAAACCGGGTCGCGGGCGCCCGCCGGGTCCGGTAAGCCGGTGTGGTGAGCAGTCTGCGGCGGGACCCGATGCCCCTGCGCCGCCGGGCCGCGCTCGTCACCGGCGCCGGCCGGCGTGGCGGGATCGGGCACGCGACCGCGTGCCGGCTCGCCGCGTACGGCGCGAGCGTCGTCGTGCACCACTTCGCGCCGCACGACGCGGCCCAGGAGTGGGGCGCCGACGACGTCGGCGCCGCCGTCACCGAGGTGCGCGGCCATCGCGCGGCGGACGGCGCGGTGGTCGCCGACGTGCACGCCGACCTGGCCGATCCGGCCGGGCCGCAGCGCCTGGTGGACGCCGCCCGGGCGCTCGTCGGACCGCTGGACGTGCTGGTCGCGAACCAGGCGCTGTCCGGGTCCGACGGCCCGCTGGGCGAGCTGGGGGAGGAGCTGGACCGGCACTGGGCGGTGGACGCGCGGGCGTCGATCCTGCTGGCCCAGGCGTACGCGAACGCGCACGACGACGACCGCCCCGGCGGCGCGATCGTGCTGCTCACCTCCGGCCAGGCGGAGGGCCCGATGCCCGGCGAGGTCGCCTACGCGGCCGCGAAGGCGGCCGTCGCCGGGATCACGCCGACCCTGGCCGATCAGCTGGCGGACCGGCGGATCCGGGTGAACACGGTCAATCCGGGGCCGGTCGACACCGGTTACCTGGGGCCGGAGGCGTTCCGTGCGATGGCGGAGATGTTCCCGTTCGGCCGCTACGGGGAGCCGGACGACCCGGCCCGGCTGATCTCGTGGCTGTGCACCGACGAGGCCTACTGGATCACCGGGCAGGTGATCGCCTCGGAGGGCGGTTTCGCCCGGCACCGCAACGGATGGCGGCCCTGACCGGTCCCGGGATGTGGAGCGGACGACGGGACTCGAACCCGCGACCCTCACCTTGGCAAGGTGATGCGCTACCAGCTGCGCTACGTCCGCACGCCTCGCACCGTGCCCGGTGCGATCTGCGTGGTGAACCGTAGCGCACCCGGCAGGCGCCCGGACCCGTGGGGGCCCGGGCGCGGTCGCTCAGGGGGTGCCGCCGTGCCCGACCTCGACCCGGACCGCCACCACGGCACCCTCCCGGGCGTTGCGGCGGGCCTCCTCGTGGAAGTCCGGCGCGACGCTGGCGAACAGGGTCTTCCCGTCGGAGCCGCCCAGCATGCAGGCGAACACCCCGGTGCCGGTCTCGATCGTGTCGACGATCTCGCCGCCCTCGCGGACCCGGATCAGCCGGGCGTTGAGCGCGTCGGCGACCCACAGGGCGCCCTCGGCGTCCAGCCCGCAGCCGTCCGGCGCGACCGCGATCTGGCCGAGCGCCTTCTCGACGTCGCGGTCCGGCAGCTCGCCGAACGAGGCCCACACCCGGCGGCCGCTCAGCGAGCCGTCCTCGGCGATGTCGAACGCGGTGATCCGGTTGCCGAAGGTCTCGTTGACCAGCAGCGTGCCGTCGTCGGTGATCACGCTACCGTTGGGGAACCACAGGTCGTCGGCGACGACGGCGACCGAGCCGTCCGGGTCGATCCGGACCAGTGACGCGGTCTCCAGCGGCGCGCCGCCCATCAGGTCGAAGCCGAAGTTGCCCGCGTAGGCGCGCCCCCGGGCGTCGACCACCATGTCGTTGAGGTGCCCGCCGGTGTGCGCGGAGACGTCGGCGTGGGTGACCAGGGTGCCGTCGGGCTCGCGGCGGAGCACCCGGGCGTCGCGCATGGACACCACGAGCAGCCTGCCGTCGGGCAGCCAGCCGAGCCCGGAGGGCTGCTCCGGGACCTCGGCCTCGAGGCGCTGGTCACTGCCGTCCTCGGCGACCGAGAGCACCTGGTGGGTGTAGAAATCGACGAACCACAGGCGGCCGTCGTGCCAGCGCGGGCACTCGGTGTAGGTCAGGCCGCTGACGATGGTGCTGATCTCACGGGGCATGGGGGATTCCTCCGGCGGCGACGGCGCTGATGACTGAGCGCATAGTCAGTGGATCTGCTAGATGTGTCAAGGAACACGGTGGGTACGTGCGGTGGAGGGGGCGACATGACGCGGAACGCCGCGGATCCGGCGGCCGGGCTCTGGGGGGACGATCTCGCGCCGGTCGCCCGGACGCTGCTCACCTCCGCCGTGCACTGCTTCGCCCGGCGGGGCTTCACCGGCACGACGACCCGGGACATCTCGACCGGCGCCGGGCTGAGCCCGGCCGCGCTGTACGTGCATTTCCGCTCCAAGGAGGACGTGCTGTTCGAGATCGCCCGGCGCGGCCACCTGCGGGCGCTGGAGGCGGTCTCCGCGCCCGAGGTGACGGCCGGGCTCGACGACCCGCCGGCCCGGCTGCGGGCGGTGGTGGCCCGGTTCGTGTCCTGGCACGCCCGGCACCACGTCGCGGCGCGGGTGTGCCAGTACGAGCTGGCGGCGCTGGGCCCGGAGCACCTGGACGAGATCGTCGCGATCCGCAGGCAGTTCCCGGAGCTGTTCCGGTCGGTGATCGCCGAGGGCGTCGACCGGGGCGACTTCGCCCCGGTCGACGCCGGCCGGGTGGTGCGGGCCCTGCTCTCGCTGGGGGTCGATCTCGTGCGCTGGTACCGGCCGGACGGCCCGGACTCGCCCGAGCAGCTCGGCCGGTTCTACGCCGATCTCGCCGTGAGCATGGTCTCCGCGGTCCCCGGCCCGCAGCCGGGCTGAGACCCGGCTCAGACCGTCGCGACCGCGCGTGCGGCCTCCAGGAACCGCTCCAGCTCGGAGCGGGTGTCCGGCCCGCAGGGCTGGAAGACGATCTCGGTGACACCCTGCGCGCCGAGGTCCTCGATCTTGCGCCGGACCTCGTCGCGGGTGCCGCTGATGGTGGCGTCGCGCAGCAGCACGTGTCCGCCGGCGGCCCAGGCGGCCCGGTCGGCGTCGTTGAGCTCGACGCAGTGGCCCGCGTGCACGGCCAGGTGCCGCTCGCCGCCGGCGGTGCGCTCGACGGTGTCCATCCAGGCGTCGCCGCCGGGCAGTGCGCGGACGGCGTCGGGGCCGCCGAACTCGTAGGCGCCGTGGTAGGCGAGTGCCCAGCCGGGCCCGCCCGCCGCGCGGACGCGGTCGGTGTCGACGCCCTCGTCGTCGTCCAGCACGGTGCCCCACACCAGGAACGCCGCCCACGGGTGGTCCTTCATGAACTCCGGGGCCTGCAGGGTGGCGTACAGGCCGTCGCCGAGCTCGCGGGCGACCGCGTCGCCCTTCGGGCCGAGCGCGCCGACGAGCACCGGGACGTCGACCGGGCGGGCGGGGGAGTGGCCGTCCGGGTGCAGCATCTGCATCCGGGCGCCCTCCCACTCGACGACCTCGCCGCGGAGCAGGCCGCGGTAGGCGCGGATGTAGGAGTCCATGAAGGCCCAGGTGATCGCCCGGTAGCCCATCGCGCGCCGGCCGGTGAACCCGGTGCCGAAGGAGACCGCGACCCGGCCGGGGGCGAGTGCGGCGAGGGTGGCGGTGCCCGCCGCGTTCACCATCGGGTGCCGCAGGCTCGGGACCAGCACGCCCGGGCCGAGCCCGATCCGCTCGGTCCGCTCGGCGGCGAGCGCGAGGGTCATCCACACGTCCGGGCTCTGCTGCGGGGTGTCGTAGACCCAGGCTCGGTCGTATCCCAGCTGCTCCGCGAGCGCGATGTCGTCCGGCGAGCCCAGGCTCGTCGGGAAGGCGCACGACACCTCCATTGGTGTCCTCCGTTCGTTCCGGGGTGGGCCATGTCACGACCGCTGACTAAGCGCATAGTCACCGCCGGACGGGGTCGTGTCAAGCGGGCGGCGCAGCATGCCCCCGGAACGCCGAGAACCCCCTGACCGACGCCGTCGATCAGGGGGTTCTCGCTGGTGGTGCGCGATACTGGGATTGAACCAGTGACCCCTACCGTGTCAAGGTAGTGCTCTCCCGCTGAGCTAATCGCGCGAGGCGGCGGCGGGAATCGAACCCGCGTACAGGGCTTTGCAGGCCCTTGCCTAAGCCACTCGGCCACGCCGCCGGATTCCCGACTCGTTCCGAGACCGGCCGAGCGGACGACGGGACTCGAACCCGCGACCCTCACCTTGGCAAGGTGATGCGCTACCAGCTGCGCTACGTCCGCACCGCACCGTTCCCCGGTGCGTTGGGAGAACACTAGCGCACGGTCCGTGGCGGGGTGCGAGGGGGGGCGGTCATGATCGACCGGCCGCGACGGGGCCCGGGAAACGACGAGGTCCCCGGGTCGTGGCGACCCGGGGACCTCGGATGGTGCGCGATACTGGGATTGAACCAGTGACCCCTACCGTGTCAAGGTAGTGCTCTCCCGCTGAGCTAATCGCGCGAGGCGGAGGCGGGAATCGAACCCGCGTACAGGGCTTTGCAGGCCCTTGCCTAAGCCACTCGGCCACTCCGCCGGAACCAGTGCGATCCCGCTGGAAGGTCCCGGCTCAGGGGCCGATCTTCCGAGCGGACGACGGGACTCGAACCCGCGACCCTCACCTTGGCAAGGTGATGCGCTACCAGCTGCGCTACGTCCGCACGAGCACCGCATCTCCGGCTGGTAGCCGGTCCACGGTGCGGTGAGAGGACACTAGCACCCGCCCCGAGGGGGGAGCGGTCACCCCCCTCTCCACCACCGGATGTCCTCTCACGTGCGGAGTTCGACTCCGCCCGGTGGTGGGGTGCGTCGGCTCAGTCCCGGGCGGTCGTGTCGAGCAGGTCCGCGAGCGCGGCGTCGAAGTCGAGCCAGGAGTACTCGGCGGCGGCCGGGACGGCGTCGTAGGTCGCCTGCAGGAACTCCGAGAGGGTCTGCGCCGAGGTGGTGAACAGCGCGTGCCCGGACGGCGAGGTGAGCTCGAGCTCGATCCGGGTGGGGTCCTCGCTCATCGGCTGGACCCGGACGTCACCGGTGCCGGCCGAGTCGACCAGGCCGTCGGCGAGCAGGTCGCGGGCGAAGACCCAGTCGACCGTGGTGTCGTGTCCGGTCCGGAACGAGGCCTGGACGGCGTAGGGGTCGCGGCTCGTGTAGGACAGTTCGACCTTCACGGGCACGACCGGCGCGTCCGGAGCGATGAGCTCGAACATGGCCGTCGCCCGGATCGTCTTGGACTCGTCGCGCATCGGTCATCCTCTTTCGTGGGGCGTTGCGTGGGGCGTCAGTCGGGAGAACGAGCAAGCGGCCCCTGGGGTGACGGGTCCGGTACGCATCAACGTGGATCACCACGGGATGACGCCCGATCGAGTCACAACGGTGTAACTCCCCGCTGCGGACACGCGGCTGAACGGGCACTCTGCCGTCCTGGCGTGTGAGGCGGACGGCCGCCGGCGACTACTCTCGCCGGAGTCCGAACCGTTCGGACACAGATCCCGAAGACTGCAATGTGAGGACAACGCTGGTGGCAGGCATCGCCGACCCGCCGGAGCGTCCGGAACACGGGCGGCCCGGTGACGGTGCCGCGCGCCGCGAGCCACCGCGTCGTGACGACGCCGGCGACGCCCGGCTCGTGGAACGGATCGTGGCCGGGGACTCGACCGCACTGGGTGAGCTCTACGACCGGTTCGGGCGGCAGTCGTACTCGTTGGCGCGACGGATCTGCGCGGACGAGGGACTCGCCGAGGACGTCGTGCAGGAGGTGTTCCTGGCCTTCTGGCGGGACCCGTCCCGGTTCGACCCGAACCGCGGACGGTTCGGCACCTGGCTGCTCACCCTCGTGCACCACAAGTCGGTGGACGCGGTCCGCCGGGAGAGTGCGATCCGGCGACGGAGCGTGCCCGCCACCGAGGACGGCGCCGAGTGGAACGCCCCGCCCGGCCCGGGCGCCGACGAGGACGCGATCGGCTCGGTGGTCGCCGGCCAGGTGCGGGACGCGCTCGGCAGGCTGCCCGCCGAGCAGCGGCAGGTGCTCGCGCTGGCGTACTACGGCGGTTACACCCAACGCGAGGTGGCCGCGATGACCGGGGTGCCGCTGGGCACCGTCAAGTCCCGGATGTTCACCGGGGTGGCGCGGCTGCGGAACCTGCTGGGACCTGCGGTCGCGGACGCCGGTGGCGATCTCTCCGGAGGAATGTCGTGAACGGGAACGAGAGGAGGCACTGTCCGATGGCCGAGCAGACGGTCGGATGGGCCCTGCACGCTCTCGAGCCCGACGAGGAGTTCGAGGTCGTCGAGCACCTGCCCGGCTGCGCGGAGTGCCGCCGGACGGCCGCCGAGGTCGCCGACGTGACGACCGGGCTGGCCACGGCGCTCCCGCAGTACGAGCCGCCGCCCCGGCTACGCGAGTCGATCGTCGAGCAGGCCCGGCGGACGCCGCAGGTCGGCCGGGGCGCCGGTGAGCGTCCGGTGCCGGGGGACCGGATCGGCCCTCCGCCGCAGGCCCCGCGGCACGCACGCAGGCAGCCCGGCCCGCCCGCCGACCCGGCGTCCGGCCGGTTCCCGCCGCCCTCGGCCGTGCCGCCGCCGGTGCCGGCCGGGCCGCCGCGCCCGGAGCCGGTCGGCGGGCCGCGCCAGGGTCCGGCGCCGGGGCCGGGGCCGTCGCGGCCCGGGCGGCCGGACGGCGGTGCCGGGAGCGGTCCCGGACGGGCCGGCCGGAAGCCGCGCCGCGCCGGACGGGTGCTGGTCGCGGCCCTGGCCGCGCTCGCCGTCGTCGTCGGCGGGGGTGTGGTGCTCACCGAGTTCCAGAGCATGCGCGCCGAGCGGGACGCGAGCGTCGCGCAGGCCCGGCAGATGGAGGGCGTGCTCACCGCGCTCGCCCAGCCCGGCACGTCGCACGCGTTCCTGGCCCCGGAGGCCGGCGGAGCGGCGGTCGCGGCGGTGCTGGTGCACGACGGCGGCCGCGAGATCGTGCCCATGGGACTCGAGCCGAACCAGGTCGACGACCAGACCTACGTGCTGTGGGGGCTCGAGGCCGACGGGACCCCGCGGGCACTCGGGACGTTCGACGTCCGGTCGGGGACCGTCGGACCGTTGTCAGTAGCATCGGTCGACGGAGAGGCGTTCGGTACGTACGCCGTCTCCCTGGAGCACGGAAGGGAGGCCCCTTCCGAGCCCACGGCAGTAGTCGCGGCTGGGCAGGTGGGGACCTGAGTACGACGGAACAGAACGACGCCGGTGCGCCGGTGGCCGGGCAGCAGCCCCGCCGCCGGTACACCGGGATCCGCAAGTGGTTCCGGCGGACCAAGGTCCGCTACCGGGCCTTCCGGGCCGAGGTCGCCTGCCGGCCCGTGCTCGACCTGAGCTACCGGATCACCGCGGGTGTGCTCGGCACCGCGATCGTGGTCCTCGGGATCATCGCGCTTCCCGCACCCGGCCCCGGATGGGCGATCATCTTCCTCGGTCTCGGCGTGCTCGCCGCCGAGTTCCGCTGGGCCAAGCGGCTGCTGCACTGGGTGCGGGTGCGCTACGACGCCTGGGTGGCCTGGATGCACCGGCAGACCCGGCCGGTGCAGCTGCTGGTGATGACGCTGATCCTGGGCGTGGTCGCCGTGTGCGCGTGGCTGTTCGGGGTCTTCGACAGCGTCGGCGGGTGGGTCGGGATCGAGTGGGCCTGGCTGGAGTCGCCGCTCAAGCCGATGATGGGGCCGCCGGTCGGGCCGGCGCCGGGCGGGATGCCTGCGCCGGGGGTCGTGCCGGAGGTGCGGTGATCGGGACCGACCCCCCGCGGTCGGTGGGGAGCGGGCTGTGTAAAGTACGGGACACCGCTGAGGGCGATTAGCTCAGGGGGAGAGCGCTTCGTTCACACCGAAGAGGTCACTGGTTCGATCCCAGTATCGCCCACAGAAAAGCCCCAGGTCAGAGACCTGGGGCCTTCTTGTTTCCGGATGGCTTCCCGCTGTTGATAGCCAATCTGTCAGCCAACGGGCTTCTGACAGCCTGGTTTGGCTGTCAGCCGGTCGCACCGGCTGCCGGAGGTCCGAAGAGGGCTGCCGTTCCCAGCGCCGCCGACTGCGACGCCACGATCACGTGCCGGTAGACCTGGTCCGTAGTCCGCGTGCTCTCGTGCCCCAGGAGATCCGAGACAGCCGTAAGCGGGACGCCCTGGGCCACGAGGAACGACGTCACGGAGTGGCGGAGTTCGTGGGGGTGCCGGTCATCCGAGAGCCCTGCCGCGACACAGAGCCGCTTGAACCGTCGCCGGACGGCGGAGGGGTCCAGTGCACCGCCCGTGGCGTTCGTGAAGACGAGATCCGGCGTCTCATCCGCGAGTCCGATCCGCCAGTCGCCACCGGCCGCCATCCGAAGCTCACGCTGCCACCGTCGGTGTGCCCGGAGGGCTTCCGCGACGGGAGCGGGCATGTCCAGCCGTCGCCGTGACTTCGCCGTCTTCGTGGGGCCGACGTAGAGCGAGTTGGTCGCCTGGTCGCGGACTAGAGATCCGTTCACGTGCAGGACTCCCTTCCCATTGCCGTCTGCGTGCGCGGCGTCGAAGTCCACGTCGTCCCACGAGAGGGCAAAGCACTCTCCGGGCCGCAGACCCATACCCGCCATGACGCACCACGCGGCGGCAAGCCGGACAGCGTTGCCACGGGGGTTCTTCGCAGCCTGGTCGTCCACCTGGTTCACGACGGCGAGAAGAGACGTGATCTCAGCGGGCAGGAAAGCACGAGAGGGGCGACGTGCTCCGTCTACCGGGGTGTCGCACAGAGCGGCCACGTTGCGAGCGATACGGCCCCGACGTTCTGCCCATCGGAGAGCCACGGTCAGCACCCGGTGAAGCTGCACCAACGAACGGTGCCCAAGTCCGGAGTCACGCTTCTCCGTCAGCATGGCGTCCACGTGGTCGGGAGTGAGGTCACGAAGCCGGACCGCGCCGATGGCGGGGGAGATGTGCTTCTCAATGGCCCACACGTACCCGGCACGGGTGTTCGACGTCCGAACCGATCCCGGTAGGCCCTTCTCCAAGTAGTCGGCGAGAAGAGCGGCCACGGTGTCGTTCGCCGCCACGAGAGGCTTGCCGTCTTCGTGCTGCCGCTTCGCATCACGAAGAGCCTTCACGACGTCTGCACGCTTCACGGCGGTGAACGTCTTACGGCGACGACGGCCCTGGGCATCCTTCCCGAGATCCAACGTGGCAACCCAACGCTGCCGACCCTCGTGGAAGAAGACGGTGCCCTCCCCCTTCTCGCGTCGTGCACGGGGCTTCGTCGTCGGCTTCGTCATCTCGGTTCCTTCCGTGGTTTAGCTACGCGCGATCGTACGCGGCTTTTCCAACTCTGGCAAGCCATCTGGGCAGGGCAGACCTGTTCGCAGAGAGGGTTTTGCAGAGTTGATTAATGAATGTGAGAAATTGATTGCGGCAATTGCCCGAACGGGTGCGACACCATGCGCCGCCCCTCTACACTTATAGCACGCCGGAGAAGCGGTGAGACACCCATTCGTGAGGGAACGCAATGACCACATCTAATGCGCCCAAGACCAAGCCGGAGAAGATTCTCTACACGGTTCCTGAGGTCATGGAAGTCCTACAGATTAGCCGTGCGCAAGTCTATCGAATGACCAACTCAGGAAAGCTGCGTCGAATCAAGATGGGCGGGCTTACTCGGTTCAAGGTCTCGGAAGTTCACGAGTACATCGAGAAGCTAGCGGCATGAGTTAACCCGAACATGACGAACGGCCCGCAAACCCTGTCCCCAGGTTTCACAGGCCGCTCGTCAGAGGGTTGATACAGGTACTTCAAACGAAAAGCATGTTGCGTCGGCATAGTGACATTTGCTTTTCGGGTGACAAACACTCGATAAGGAAGACAATCGAATGACTGCTACGCATGATTCTACGCCGGGGACTGAGAATCCGCAACATCTCAGCCCCGTTCTGTCCGATCTTCTCGGACGGGGCTTGCATCTCTTTCCGCTGCATTCTCCGAATGCGCACACCGTTAGCGGGTGTTCGTGCTCGCGTAAGAAGTGCAGCGACGTGGGAAAGCACCCGGCTTGTAAGAAGCCGGACCAGGACTCGACGACTGACGCGAACCGTGTAGCCGGATGGGCTAAGCGTGGTCGCAACATCGGCATTGCGTGTGGGCCGTCCGGCATCGTCGTCATTGACGAAGATGAGCACGGTGAATATGAGCGCTTCTGTGATGCTCATGGGATCTCGCTTCCTGAGACGTTCACCGTGTCCACAGCTAAGGGCCGCCACTTCTACTTCAGTGCACCCCATGTGCCCATTGGCAACTCGCACGTCTTCCGCTCACTCGACTACGCAATCGACGTGAGGGGCCAGGGCGGCTACGTCGTCGCCCCAGGGTCTGAGCACGAATCCGGGCACGTCTACATGGTCATTCGAGACTGTGAGATCACGCCGCTTCCCCGTCCGCTTATCGATGTCCTGACTGCCCCGGGCATTTCGGCCGGCCACCCCCCACTTCCTCAATCTAAAACCCACGTGAGCACTACGAACCGGATTGGTATTGCAAGAAGCGAAGAGCAGGGTGGTACGGGGGTAAAGAAGATGCCTACGAACCACCGTGGTTACGGACTAGCTGCACTGCGGGAAGAGATTGAAAGAATTGAACAGCTCACAGAGGGCAACAGGAACACGCCTGCCAACACGGCGATTGTGAAGCTAGGAAAGCACGTGGGAGCCAGGAACCTGACACGGCAGGAAGTAGCGGAAGCGGCCATGAGTGCACAGATTAAGAACGGGCGGGTGGATAAGGATGGCTTGGACAAAGTGGCGGCTGATATCGAACGCCAGATCGACGACGGTATTGCGCTACACGAAGCCGATGCCGAACACCCGGTGACTAAGACGGGTGGTCGATCGTCGTGGGCGCCCGTGGACGTGACGGCCCATCTCGACGGCACGTACGAAGCCAAGAAGCCGACGGTGTTGCTACGCACGGATGGTCAGCCGCTCTTGTACCCGGCTGCAATGCACGCCATCTACGGGGAGCCGGAGTCCGGCAAGTCCTGGGCGTTCCTACTTGCCGCGAAGGAGATCCTGCAACGGCCAACACGTGAGCGTGTGCTCTTGGTCGATTTCGAGTCGGACCCTAGCGAGATCATCGGGCGGCTCACTGCTCTGGGGGCTTCTCCCGACGCGATCCGAGAGCGGTTCGTATACGTGCAACCTGAGCACCGACCCCGGCAAGGCGATCAGCATTTCGAATCCCTGGTGTCTGCCGGATTCACGCTAGTCGGGATCGATGGCATTACGGCTTGCCTCGCGCTGTTCGGTTGTAAGGGTGACAGCGGGGATGACTTTGCTAGTTGGACTAACGAGTTCCCGAAGCGCTTCTCTCGTGGTGGTTCGTCGGTGCTGATGATGGATCACGTCACGAAGTCTCAGGATGGTCGTGGGCGGTTTGCTATTGGCACTCAGTACAAGCTAGGTGCTATCGACGGTGCTGCGTTCACTATCGAGATGGTAAACGCATTCGGTCGGGGCATTCGCGGCGAGGCTGTCATCCGACTGGCGAAGGATCGGTCGGGTGCACTGCGCGCGAATGCGGGTGACTTCCGGAAGGGAGATCGGACCCAAGAGATCGGACGGCTAGTCATCGATGCAACAGACCAACACAACATCTCCGGTGAGATGAATCCTCCTACTCGGACCGGACCCGGTGTCGAGATCGCAAACGAGAATTCCGAACTGCGTGAGCTGATTAGTCGCTACATCGAAGAACATCCCGGCATCCGCAAGCGTGCTCTAGAGGATGCGATTCCGGGTACGGCAACACACTTCCGCATGGCTCTTGACGTGCTTATTGCGGATGGATACGTGACTAGAAAGGTCGTGAAGAATGCTCAAGAGCACAAGAGCGTAAAGCCGTACCGGCAGCCATCCGGCTATCGCATCTCGAATGGTGGCACATCGTGAGCCAGGGGTCCGGGGAACAAGTCGTGTCGGAATGCGTCGGCATCGTGTCGGCCGGGTCGTGTCGGAATGCGTCGGAAGTCGTGTCGGCTGTTTTTGCTGGTCAGCGGCTTGTGTCGGAATGCGTCGGAATGCGTCGGCGGCCCCCGTGAGAAGTCGTGTCGGTCGTGTCCCCCGCCTATAGGCGGGGACCGACACGATCACCCGCCCCGACCAGCACAGACATGAACAATTGAGATGGGAAACGAGATGGTCTATCCGGAAGAGCTCTACAGATTCTTGGACTGCCAACGCACCACGGGATCTATCGATCTCTGGTGGGGATACAGCGTGGCTTACCACGAGGGAAGCCGCTTCTTCACTATCCGCACGAAGAATGACAACGAGAGAGCCGTATTTAAGTCGGTTTTCCCGGCCAGGATCATCCGTGAACTAGACCGGCTCTATGCACTCCAGGTCCGCCAGGGTGCTCTTGACATCACCAAAAATCGGGGGGTGGCTGGCCGCAGGACCAGGGGGACGGTCACGGGAACAACGAAGGGGACAACAGATGCGCTGTGAATACTGCGATACCGCGACCACGCGATCGGTTTGTCAGATGTGCACGACGGCCCGCTACTTCCGCGACCATCCGATTGTTGTGGAACCGGTCCCGTACAACGAAATTGAGGTGACGACCAATGGTGATTCGTAAGAACACGCCAGTCTGTACGACATGCGGAACCCGGATGCCAGAAGCGCGCCGCTTTGTCCGCGATAGCGAATGGCTGAAAGAAGCCGTACTGGAATGTGGGGAATGCGAGATCGAGAGGAAGTGGAGTCCGCCACCTCCGGAACCGCAACCTGATCCACTCACTCCTGAAGAGGAAGCCGAAAGGGATCGCAGACAGAAAGAGAAGTTGGCAAACCTGTTCACGCTGAATGAGCCCGCAAAGCGCGACATTTCAGCAGAAATGACAAACGGCATCGCACGATTGCGTGCGAAGATTGGATTCTAAAATGAGAAGTGAATCGCAGAGAAGTCGTGAGGGATATGTCACGCGTACCTGCGCGCAGGAGACCTTGACATCTCATGATCGTTTTGGGGGCAGCACTCCCTTTGCGGGTGATGACACTCCAGTTTCGCGCTGGAAGCGATGGCACAAATACACCCTTGGTGTCACGTGTTCGCTCTTCATGGCGCTATGTGCATTGATGATTCTCTCACCTGATCCACCGAAAGCCCCTCAGCGGGATCCGATAGTCACGGTCAGCACTACTAATTCGTATGTTCCAGCCCCTATGTCGGAGCCCACGACTACCACCACTACTACATACGATCCGCCATCTGTGAATATCAAGAAGCCGCATCTGAAGTCTCATTGCATCGGAAAGGGTTGGTACCGTGTTTGCCTTTGACGGCCACCACTCGCGAGAGCGAATCGGTCGGCACATTCTGCCAACGGATGACGAGATCCGCGGACGGCTCTACCAAGTCGTCATGGATTTCGCTGCCGCAGACGCCCGTCACCATAAGCCGTTCCGGCCACACACTCCGGCAACCGACTACATCTCCGGGTGTTGTCCACATCTTCGTGACCGCATCCGTTCGCGGCCCACGACCGACTACGGACCCGACCTGTACCTGGGGCCCGCGGGTGTCTACGTGCATTCTATGAGTCCAGATATCCGGTACTGCCAATCGTGTTCCGGACGTGCGTTGCGTGAGATGGGAGATGCACGGGTGTGTACGACGTGTGCGCTTCCGCGCGATCCTTCACGTAAGGGCAAGCGATTCCAGATGAACCCGGTGATCCGCGTACACAACGAAGCACTGTCGACGATCCATTTCGTCGTCCCGATGTGTGACCGGTGTCGTCAGATCCTCTTCGGTTCCCGGGAAGATTTCGACGTCGTGCTAGGCGAGATGCGTAATCACGCCGCAGTAGCGGCAGCCGCAGCCACGGCCGCCTGATCCGTACACCCGAAAGGAACCTGACATGACTAGCTCTGTCGATCACGACTGCGAACGCGCTATGCGTATCCTCGCGGATCTCGTCTGGAATGCACCCGGACGCGAGATCCCGGCACGTGAGGCGCAAGAGCAGTGCGAGGAATTCGATGTCCCGGCGTCCGTGCTCATGCGTGCCAAGAAGCGGCTTGGGATCACGTCGGAGAAGGCGAAGGGTGAGAACAACGGTCCGTGGATCTGGCGACTCCCGGACGACTATCGGCCACCGGCTACAACCTCTCGGACGCGACGCAGTGAGCAACCCAAGAACCCGGGCAGGGACTACACGCCGTGCCCGCAGTGCACGAAGGCTGTGTATAACCCGCAGCCGGATACAGAAGTTCCAGAGATGCAGGGGGCCACTCGATACGTCCACTGCGACGAGTGCCAAACCGCGAATACGGCGGCCCGGAGGGCTCAGCTGCAACGGCGACTGCGTGAATTCAAGACGGAGTTGCGCCGCGTCACAGCAGATGGACTCACTCCAGGTTGGGAGAAGGTAGACCTTGAACAGCGAATTGCAGCTACCGAGAAGAAGCTAGCCGCACCCGGAGTTTGACACAGAACGTCAACGAAGGAGAAAATGTCATGCCGGCCGATCGCTATATCTTGATGCCCTACGTGGTCTCTGAGTGGGAACCGGTGACGCTCACCGATACCCCCCACCCATCTAGCGACACGATCGATCTCTCAGACGATCCGGACAGTTCGGAACGTCGTCGGGAGAAGATGGACGGAGCCACAGACGAAGAACGGTTTTGGGGTCATCGTGGTGAATACATGGGCAGTGATGCCGAGAACCACGAACGTTACACGCGGAAGCTAGACGAGCCGTGGCCCGACGTCTATGCGCGGGAACTTGAACAGGATAGGCGAGAACAGGAAGGCCCCGCACCTACCGAAGACGAGATGCGCACTCTTCGCGAACAGTTTGGGATGCTCTGAGCGAACCTATTGGAGACTGCATTTTCGCTAGCGGAGGGCCGTCCGGGAGCCGGACGGCCCTTCGTCGTGCCTGCCACCCCCCACATAGCGGCTTCCTGCCCGCTGTCTTCCTCGCTCGCGGCCTCTGGCGGCTTCCTGGGGTAAGGAGATGGGCACGGCTCTCCGGAGCTTCCTGGGGGCTCTCAGGGCTCTAGGTAGGGATCGGCCCGTCGGAACGCAGTGGATTGCGAGATGCCGGTCATGCGAGCGATCACCGGCCACGAGTGGCCGCGTCGGTGAAGCTCCGCGAGAAGACGACCTGTGAGGCCCGGGGTCTCAGCGCGCAAGCGTTCCGAGTGCTGCGCACCCGACACCAGATCGTCAGTATCCACTTCAGACAGTCCAGAGTGGAGAGCGTCAGCGAGCGCACGAAGTGCGGAGACGATCTCCGCATCCGTTGGCCCGGTCGGCTCGCTTGCCACGGTTGGCAAGGTAGGTCACTCTGGGCTTTCCAGTCTTGGGAAGCCGGGAGGGCGTTCGTGAGTCCGAAGCACGCGGGGCGGTTCCCGTACCCGACTCACCGTCGGCGGTGCCCGTGGCTCTCCTGTGTTGTAGTTCTGTCGTCGGCTTTCGTGCTCGCGCTCGCGGTGTTCGGTGCGCTTGTGCTTCTCGGAGTCCTCCCGGCCCGCTGGTGATCTACCCCCCCCCCTGGGGTGGTGGCTGGCCCGGCGTGCGCGGGCGCATCCTGATCTCGGGACAGCCGGGGGAGTGGTCGGGATGGCATGGCGGATGACGTTGGGCGACGTGATCGACGCCTACGGCGGCGGGTGGGACGACGCAGAGCGAGATGGCGAGATCGGACCTGGACACCGGATCGTGAAGCCGTCTGTGGACCCGGAAGGGATCTACGGACAGTTCTGTCGTGGGTGTCTGCGGGAACACTTCTCGGTACGCATGTGTAGCCGGTGCGCGACATGCGAAGCGGAGCTTCCGCGTGACGGTTCCGAGTGTGATGGGCAAGGCGGGGAAGTCGGCACGTGGCGTGAGTCTGTCCGGCGAGACCGGGACCTGTACGGGGATCGATTGCACTAACCAACGGGGTTGAACGAAGCGGAAAAGGCTCCCAGGTCCGGAAAACGAAAATTTCTGTGCGTCCGGACTCGCACCCGAAAGTGGATCTCTCGAAATTCTTTGCAAGATCGTGAGATCACTGCACGTCAGCAGTGTGGTTCAAGTCACGCTCTCAGATGCTCTGTGAGCGACGATCTCTGACCAGCGAAGGTCAGCACACCTGAGACGTAGGTTCGCGGCTCAGCGTGCAGCTCAGGACCAGCACGAGCCTCGCACTTGGACGGCACGTCTCAGAGCACATCATTCATGAATGTTTGTGTCTTTAGAATCCAACAACGAAGACACTTATTGTTGTCAACATATCAACTTGAACAACACACAATGAATGACTAAATGATGTAATCACATCATGTTGTCTTGTGTTGTTGAACTTAGATGATGAACACAATGTTGTGATTGTTAATGTTGTTGTTAGTAGATAACACACACAACACATCACTACTTCTGTGCAAGTAAGCAATGTGTCACATCAATCTAGATGTAGTACATAATCAGCAAAAGGTTCTAAGCTCTAAACTTGCACACACTTCTGTGAGTCAATAGATGCATCGTTGTGCAGGAACTCTGGCATATTTGCGCTTTACTACTTATGCTTCTTACTTAATGATATGCACTTTACAAATGTGTGCTCTGAGCTGAGATGCATGTCAGAAGCTAACCTCTGAGATCCACGCTGAGAGCCGGGGAGGGTGGCAGGCATGGCAGACAGCCAACCTGACAGCCAACACACGTACAGACGTTCTGAGACAGCATGGAACGAAGAGGAACATTTGAGCAGGTCAGAGCACATGCAAGAGCAACTTCTAGATCCATGATGGAACAGTCGATGTTGCTTCACACCGAAGAGGTCACTGGTTCGATCCCAGTATCGCCCACGCAGGTCAGAGGCCCAATCCGAGCAATTCGGGTTGGGCCTCAGTCGTTCCCGGGGAACAGTCAGGGAACATTCCCGGATCACCGCAGCACCGCCATTCCTGCGGCCGGGCCGTCGTCCGGGTCCTCGTCGTCGGGGCCGTCGGCGCCGAGCATCGAGCCGCCCAGGGCGTCGAGGATGCGGTCGTGGTTCTCGGTCCGCCGTGTGTAGAGCTGCAGCGTCGTGGTGACGCTCTCGTGGCCCATCACCCGCTGCACCATGTTCGGCGGCACGCCGTCGTCGACGAGCCAGGTCGCGTACGAGTGCCGCAGGTCGTGGAACCGCAGTCCGGTGCCCGCCGCGCTGGCCACCGCCTTGACGGCCGCCGCGTAGGTCTCGCGGACCAGCGTGTTCGCGCGTCCCTCGTCGTCGATCCAGCGGCCGGTGAACTCGTGGGAGCCGGTGTGTTCGACCGAGCCGAGCAGCCCGGCCCGGACCAGCGACGGCCGCCAGATCCGCGAGCGGAACAGCGTGCGCCGCAGCGGCTTGCCGACAGCGTTGGCGAACACCAGACCCCGCTCACCGAGCCCGTAGCGGGCGACGTGATCACGCAGCTGCGGCACGAGCCAGCGGGGGAGCGGCACCGTCCTGCGGCCGGCCCCGGTCTTCGGGTACGGCTTGTAGCCGGTGTTCCCGCTGACCTCGACGACGGTGCGGATGACCCGTAGCGTCCCTCCGGCCAGGTCCAAGGCGTCGCTCTGCAACCCGACGGCCTCACCCCAGCGCAGCCCCGTCCACGCCGTCGTGGCGACCAGCATGCGGTACCGGACCGGGACGGCCGGGAGCAGATCTCCCGAGAGCTGGTCACGGGTGATCACCCGGTCGTCGTGGTCATGCTTGCGGCGGCGGGGGAGAGTCACGTCCTCGCACGGGTTGTACGGGATCAGCCGGTTCCGCACCGCCGAGCGCAGAACGCCGGAGGTCAGCCGCAGCGCCTCGGCGACCGTCGCGGGGGAGCGGCGGCGGCCGAGCTCGCTCACCCAGCCCTGCACGGACAGGTGGTCGATCTTGCCGAGCTGCCAGTCGCCCCACTGCGGGAGAACGTGGGTGCGCATGACGGAGGCGTCCCGGGCCCGGGTGGTGGACTCCCCGGACCTGCTCGCCAGCCATGCCTCGGCGTGCTCGGCGAAGCGCAGGCGCCCGGCCTGCGGGTCGACATAGGTGCCGTTCGACGCCGACGTCCGCACCGTCGCGAGGAAGTCCCGCGCCTCCCGCTTGGTCGCGAAGTTCTTCGACCGCTGCCGCCCGGACGGGTCGCGCCACTTGGCCCGGTACTGCCCCTGCGGCGTGAGGTGGATGCTCACGACGCCGACGCCATGTCGAGCAGCCAGGCGTGGAACGACTCACGCGGCACGAGCCACCGTCGGCCGAGCCGCTTGGCGGGGATCTCGCCCTTGCGGATCAGGTCGTAGGTCATGCCCAGGTTGAGGCCGAGCAGGCCGGCGACCTGGCGCACGGTGTAGACCTGCGGCGCCGGGACGTCGCGCAGCGAGACCGCGTCATCGCTCCGGTCCGGTAGCCGTAGGACCGAGTGGTTGTCTGTCATCTCCATTCCTTCCTCATCCGGCCGTGCTGGTCAGTTCCTCGCGGGCGGCACGCCTCCTGGCCCGGGCCTGGGCGGCGGCGGTGTTGGCCAGTAGGGCGTCGGCGGTGGTGTGCCAGCCGATTCCGGCGAAGTGCAGCGAGGAGATGACGACCTCGGTGGTGTCCTCGGCGTCGTCGAGGCGCTCGACGTCGTCGGCGGCGGGGCGGGGGTTGGCGTGGTCGCGCTGCCAGTCCCGACGCGCCTGCCGCAACGCCGTGAGCGTGGTCGAGTAGCGCCGCGAGCGGGTGGAGAAGTGGCCGGCGAAGCCGAGCATGTGCGCCCACCGCCACAACCGCCCCCAGGACGTCGACCACTCCTCGGGGTCCCAGCCGCCGGGGCGTTGACCGAGCCGCCAGCAGGCGTCGATCTGACGGCCGGAGTGGGTGGCGTGGTCGGTGTAGGAGCGCACCGTGTCCGGCCGTAGCCGGGTCGACAGGTGCCCGGCGGTCTCGGTCGCCTTCGTGGCGTACTTCGCCAGGTAGGCGGCGACGGCGGTCGTGGTGATCTCCGCAGCGTCGTCGAGGTCACGGGCGGCGAGCCGGACCGGACGCGGGTCGACCTGCTCACCCCACACGATCGGCCAACCCTGCGGCCGGTAGGGGTGCGAGGCGGTGGTGAACGAGGTCTCGGTGACCGCTCCACGGAGCAGCAGGGCGACCTGCGCGGCGGAGATCCCGGGCGGCGGCGACAGCGTCAGGTGCGACAGAGCCGGGTCGGGATCGCGGCCGTCGAGGCGCACCAGGGCATGCAGATGGACCGCGCCGCGGGCCTGGAACTCCGCGACCTTGGTGTAGGAGAGCCGCAGCTTGTGCCCGGTGAGCTTCTCGAGCTGCCGCAGGTTGCGCGTGGCGGCGATCATCGTGCGCCGCCAGAGTTCGCCGACGTGCAAGTTCCACACCGCCTGATGCGGATGGTCGTAGCAGTCCAGACACAACGGCCGGCCCACCCGCGGGTCGTCGGCGGCGTGGCGCTCCCAGCAGGCGTGCCCGGTCCCGTGCTCGCAGCTCGTCTCCTCGCGACGGGGGCGGCACGGAAGAGGCCGGCCTTTCCGATCGGTGCGGTGGGCGTGGACCGGCCCGAACGACGGGGCGGTGACGGTCAGGAACACGCACGGATGCCCGGCCACGCTCGCGGGGGTGCCCTTGCCGCCGACCAGCCCGGCCGTAACGAGCTGGAAGGTGTCGGCCCGGTAGGTCTCCGCGCACGAGGGGCAGACGCTCGCGCGGCGGTTGCCGCAGGGGGTGTAGATCAGGCCGTCGGGCATCTCGGCGGTGTGGCGCTCGCTGGTGATGCGGCCGGTGGCTTCCTCGACCCGGAACACGGTCCCGGACAGTCGGATGGGGTGGGCGCACCCGGCGGCGGGGGTAACGTGGCGCAGCCACCCCGCGAAGTCGTCCCGGCGTCCGGTGGCGGCGACGAGATCGGCGGCGGGGGTGGTTCCGGCCAGGCGGGACAGCCGTCGGGCCGCGAGGCTGTCGACGGTCGCGGAGCCGTGGCCGGTGCCCATCACGCCACCCGAGCCACAGCGGTGCCGGTGTACTCGCGGGCGGTATGAGCCCAGTCGGCGGCAGCGCGCAGGGCGCCGGCCTCGGCGTCGGACACGGCCTCGATGTAGACGAGTGGGATCGTGTGATCGGCAACGGCGGTGCAGGCGAGCACAGACCACCAGCGGGCGTCGCGGGCATGCAACGCAGCGAGGGAGTCGGCCCACTCAGCGGCGGTGACGGCTCCGCGCTCGTAGCGGGCGCTGACCTGACGGCGAGCAGCCGCGCACCGACGCAGCCCGGCATAGACCAGCTCGGCCGTCGTCGGGCGGGCGGTCATGCGGCACCACCGGTGGTGTCGTCGAGGTCCTGGCCGTGAGCGATCCCGGCGGCGAGCCGTCGCATGGCGGCACGGTCGGCCAGGGCGTAGACCTGCTCGTCGGACAAGTGCGCAGCCTTGATCCGCCGCGGGATACCGCCCTCGGCGAGCAGGAACCCAATGCCCTTCGTCTCCGGCGCCACGCTCGCCGCGGAGTGGCCGCGGGAAGCCCAGCCGTGGCCGAGCACGATGTCCGAGCTGGCGTCGGTGGTGCAGCGGAACGCCCACCGATACCCGAACAGATCCCTCAGGCTCGTCGGGATGATGTCCGACGACGGACGCTGTGTCGCCGCGACGACGATGATCCCCGCCGCGCGGCCGCGGGCCACGAGATCGCGGACCAGGACCGAGAACGCTTCCTGCTCGCGTTTGGTGCCGACGGTCGCGGAGAAGTACGCCAGTTCGTCGAGGACGACCACGATCGGCGGGACGCCGTCGGCGGGGGCGATCTTGCGACGGCGCTCGTCGTCGAGGACGGCGTAGCGCTGATCCATCTCCGACTGCAGGTCCAGCAGCGCTGAGATGGCGTCGTCGAGGCTGTTGGCGACGAACCGGTCGGCGCACGAGCGCCACAGGCCGAGTTCGACGATCTTCCCGTCGAACAGCCACAGGCGGCAGTCCGTGGCGAGGGCGGCGTGGGCGACGATGTTGTTCAGCCCCACCGACTTCCCCGCGCCGGGCTCCCCGGCGAGCAGCATGTTGCGGTAGATCAGCGGGACCCGGACCGGACGGCCGTCCTCGCCGGTGCCGAGGTGGATCGGCTCCCAGATCGACGGGCCCTCGTCCGTACGACGTTCGCGGCGGTGGGCGCGATACTCATCGGCCCAACGGCGCAGGACCAGCAGCGGGCGCACGAGCCGCCCCGGCGCCTTCTCGTCGTCGGTGATCAGCGGGAGGGGCTGTGTGGGCGGGTGCTCAGACATAGTCCGACCAGTCCCCACCCCGACCGCTGTCGGACGGGCCGTCGAACGCGGGCTGTGGGGCCGCGGGCAGCACGGGGCGGGACGGCTCCCGGCGCGGGGCCGCGAGGTCGGAGTCGGGGCCGTCGTGGGTGGGCCAGCCCGGGTCGTGGATGTCGCCGGAGGCGTAGCGGAACAGATCCGAGCGGATCAGATTCGGGGCCAACGGGTCACGGCGGATGATCTCGACCCGCACGACGTTGGTGAACCGCGGCCACACCACCACCCGCGCCTCACGAGCGAAGCACGCCGACGCCAGCTCCTCGGCCTGATCCGCGACGGCGTGCGGGGCGATCCCGGCGCGCAGCACTACCCACACGACCTCACCGACCCGCGTCGGACGGGCCCACACCGTCAGCGGGCACGCCCGGGAGCGGGAGTTCAGGACTCGGCACTCAACGAGGACCTGACGGACCCGGTGGCGGGTGAGCACGGCTTGGGCGCGGTGGAACAGGAATCGCCGCGTCCACGGCAGCCCCGCCAGTACCAGCGCGGCCGTGACAAACAGCGCGACCCGCGTGCTGGTCTCGAAGCCGGTGCCCGGGACGGCGACGAATCGGCCGGCCTCGTCGCGGACGTGGTCCGGGCCCAGCGCCACCCACGCCCACACTCCGACGGCGAGGACGAACAGTTCCGCGCGCAGCCGCAGCAGCAGGGCGGCGACGCGGACGGCGGGGTTGGCGGGCGGGGCGGAGATGATCTCGAAGGAGTCCACACGGGACTTCCCGGCACCGAAGGTGCGGGCAGGAGCGGCGTTGCGAGCCATGACAGGGCCTTCCGGACGCGGGGCGAGCGACGAGGCGGGAAGCGCGAACAGCGACGGAGCGCCGGAGTGCGGGGCGGGACTCCGGGGAAGACAGCCCCGACCCGCACCACCGACCAGACGAGTGGTCAGGACGCCTTGGACGCCGGCGCGTGCGCGGGCTCGATCCGGTCGGCCTTGAACGCCACACCGGCCCGCTGGCCCTGCTGCCACGGAATCGCCACCAGACCCACCGGACGCACCTCCGCGCCCTGCTCCACCTGAGGAGCACCCGGGGTCGTGATCGTCAGAATCTCCGCGCCCTCGGCGTCGACCTTGACCAACTGCGTGGTGAACAGCGGCGTCCCGGTCTGCCGGTCGGTGCGCTGACGGCCGTCCATGTCGTTCTTCGGACGCGGAGCCGCGCCCACGGTGTAACGGGTGCCGCTGGTGTCGACCTTGATCGTTGCCATGACCGTCCTCCAGGGACTGAATCGGGATGGCCCTCGTAGCGGGGCAGGTTTAAGACTCCGGAAATCACCGGGACGGCCCGACCACACAGAGGGACATCTCAGGACGTCTCCGCTAGACTCAAGACGTCCCAGCTCGTGTCCACGGAGGGGTACGGCGATGGCGAACGAGCGACTGCGCGACGCACTGATGAGGGCCGGCCTCACGCCCGCGACGGCGGCCGAGCAGATCGGCGTCGACGCCAAGACCGTCGAGCGGTGGGCCACCCAGGGCCGCACCCCGTACGCACGGCACCGGGCCGCGCTGTCCGCGCTGGTCGGGCAGAGCGAGTCCTACCTGTGGCCCGCAGCGGTACCGCCCGAGCGGCAGGCGAAGATCGCGGCCTCGGAGATCGTCGCCGCCTACCCGCACCGCGGCGCTGTCCCCGCCGAGCTGTGGGACGAGCTGCTCGCCTCGGCGACCGACCGGATCGACGTCCTGGTCCACGCCGGCCAGTTCCTCATCGAGCGTCCGGACTTCATTCGCACCGTGGCTGAGAAGGCTGGCGCCGGGGTGACCGTGCGGATCAACTTTGGCGACCCCGACAGCGACGCCGTCGAGCTGCGCAGCCAGGAAGAACGCCTCGGGACCGGGACGCTGGCCGCGCGGATCCGCTATGGGCTGGCCGCGTACCGGCCGCTACTGGACACCCCGGGCATCGAGTTCCGGTTCCACACGACCACGCTCTACAACTCGATCTTTCGGTTCGACGACCAGGCCATCATCAACACCCACGTCTACGGGGTCCCCGGCGCCCACGCCCCGGCGCTGCATCTGCGCAAGCTCGGCGCCGGGGACCTGTTCGACACCTATGCGCGTAGTTTCGTCGACGTGTGGAGCACCTCGACCCCAGCGCGTTGGTGACCGGCACGTGGCCCGGACCGACCACTTCCACGACCCGGACGCCCCGAAGGCGACCAGCATCGTCATCGCCGTGAGCGCGTTCGTCACCGACAAGCGCGACCGGCTGCTGATGATCCGCCGCACCGACAACAACCTCTACGCGCTCCCCGGCGGACGCCACGAGCTCGGCGAAACCATGACCGAGACCGCGGTCCGCGAGACCGACGAAGAGACCGGAATCCGCATCGAGGTCACCAGCCTGGTCGGCATCTACAGCAACCCCGACCACGTCATGGCCTACACCGACGGCGAGGTCCGACAGGAGTTCTCGATCTGCTTCCGCGCCCGACCGGTCGGCGGGGAACCGAGAACGAGCGACGAGTCCTCGGAAGTGCTGTGGGTCGAGCGGGCCGAACTGGACGGCATCGACGTGCACCCGTCGATCCGACTGCGCATCGAGCATGGATTCAGCCGGCGGGACCCGTACTACACCTGACCAGCCAAGCCGACGGACGACAGCCACGATTCGGCGCGGTCGACGGCGCCACGGCGGTCGGCCATGCTCCGGTCGAGAGCGCGGCTCACGTAGTGGTCGGCGGGATAGCGCTCCCGCACTTCAGCCATGCGGTCGTCGAACGAGACGCGGCCACCGTCCGGGCTCGTAGTCATGTCGAGGTACCAGAGCAGATCGCGCACCAGGCCCTGCGGATCGTCGAAGGCACGCAACTCGTCGAGCAGACCGAGGACGTCAGCCTCGTGAGCCGCAGCGGAGTGAAACGCGACCAGGCCACACATGAAGTCGTCGGCACCCCACTCCCGCAACGCACGGGCACCGTCGAGCGGGTGGAACCGAGTCGTAACCAGGGTCGGGGCATAGCCCACGTCATGGAGCCAGCAAGAAGCGACGAGAAGATCCCCCTCCGCGAGCTGCGGACGGATCAAACTCGCTCTCCCGGCTACCCCTTCGACGTGGCGCCAGCGGCGGGGGAGGGAAGCAGCGAGGAGCTGCTTGGCTGTCGAGCGAGCCGCGTCTACAATCATCATTCTCGAATCTTGACTGTTGAATTAGTCATCTGACAGTAAGCGACCTGCCGCCAGCATCTTCGATACAGAGTTGATTCTGTAGCATAACGAGCTGTGATTGTTTGTCGACAAAGCTCCACCCGGCTTGCCGGTGCAGGTAGCGAGATCATACCCGAGAGGCAGAATGTCGAGGAAATCGAAGCCGCCCTATAAGTTCCTACTTCCCGGCCAGGGCGTCGAAGTTCGACCGACTCCGCCACCTGGCAGCCAGAAAGTGCGTGTCGATATAATCGGAGAGCTAGGTTACTTCGATTTCGGTATTTGCCCGATATGCGTGACAAATGCGGCAGATTCACGCGAGCATCTGCCACCGCAGGCTATGAATGGGCGAGTCCGAACGATGACGTGCACTCCCTGCAACAATCTTCTTGGGAGCCGCGTCGACGATGAGTTCTCTATGTGGTGTAACGGTGCGCTCGGTCGGGTGGAGATCTCTAATGAGGAGGCTGGAGTAAGAGGATCAAGGAGGCTGCCGCCGACATACTTCAGGCGGGCTACCGACGGTCAATTTGTCATTGTTATTATGGGTGAGGGAACGCCTGCCGAGAAGCAAATACTGGATAGTGGGGAGTTCGACTTGTTGGTCACCAAGCTAGACGAGCGTCGATATCGTATCGGCGCCCTGAAGCAGGTCTATCTGGCATATTGCCTACTCAAGCGGCAAGTTCCATATGATCCACTATCCATAGCAGTCCGCTCGGCGCTGGTCGCCGCTCGCGATGCTCCGAATAATCGGAGCGTTCCCAAGAGTCAGATCGCCGCCGACCTTGCAATGAGCCGCTCCCTGCTGGAACCAAGTGACCCAGCTGTAGCTCTATGTAAGGCATTCCCGGAATCTGGCAAACCATGGGAAGGCGCGATCTTTGCTCGCAGCGTCGCTATCGCCTGGCCCTCACTTGCTACTCGGACCGAGGGCACCCCGGCACCGCTCATGTCTGGGTTCAGATGATGCGGGACGGGTTGGCTTCAGATGATCGGTAACTGCTCCTAGCCAGTTGTTCGGTTTCGGACACCGTAGGCCTTGAAG